>JANTGW010000056.1 GCA_024762705.1 Sulfurimonas sp. | reverse complement strand
ATTTTACCCGCAAGCTTCATGCCTACAATGATGTCTATTTTGGCATTAGGAATGTTCTTTTGCAGTTCATTGATAAGTGGCGTTAAAAAGATCAGGTTTCCTATGCGGTAGTTAGGTCTTATGATAAGAATACTTGTGACTTTACTGGCATCTATATATTTTTGCTGTGCAGACTTAGGTGTAAAAAAAGAGAGTACACCGTTTATAAGGCTTGAGAGTTTTTTTCTTACTATTACATGTAAAGGATATTTCATAGGAATCTTTGTTGTTTTTTCATAATTATATCCAATTAACATTTATGTAGGATATATAGTGTAAAATGTCATAATCATTTAACGGAGTACATTTGAAAGAGATTATTAAAAGATTTTGGCCTTATATAAAAGAGTATAAACTCTATTATCTGCTTGTTATTTTTGGCGGCATTCTTATTCTTATATCGACTGTGGCGACTGCACAGATCATGAAGCCGATGATGGATGACATGTTCATCAAAAAAGATGAGACTATGCTTTACATCATCCCTCTTGGTCTGATCGCTATTTATGTGACAAAAGCGATCGGAAAGTATATACAAACTGTTTTTATGGAGTACATCGGGCAGAGTATCGTAACACGTTTTCGCGAAATACTCTTAGACAAGATGATAAATATGGACATGGCCTTTTTATATACAAACAGAAGCGGAGAGCTGATCTCACGTGTCACAAATGACATTGCACGTCTGCAATACTTTGTTTCAAATATGCTGCCTGACATGTTTCGCGACCTGCTGACTGTCATTGCACTTGTAGGCTATATTGTTTATCTGAATCCGTTGCTATCCTTTTATACATTGATAGTCGTGCCTCTGATTATCTACCCTTTAATGCTCATCGCAAGAAAACTGAAGAAGTACTCACACCGTTCACAAAGTAAAAATGCGGATTTGGTTTCGCGTCTGACTGAAGTTTTCAATAACAGCGAAATTATTAAAGCCAATGCAACAGAAAAGTTTGAAATTTCACGCTTTAGTGTAGAGAACTGGAAGTTTTTCAAGATAAATATGAAGGCTATCTATGTCGGTGCCCTTGTATCGCCTATTATGGAAATCATTGCGGTCATGGGACTTGCAGCTGTCGTATATGTCGGCGGAAAAGAAGTGTTTGACGGAAAAATGACCGTTGGAGAGTTTACGGCTTTTATCACGGCAGTGGGGCTTGTGTTTGAACCTATACGAAAGCTTGGCGGAACCTATTCGAAGATTCAGGATGCACTTGCCGCAAGTGAGCGGGTATTTGAGATCATAGACAAAGAGAACAACGTGCAAGACGGACATAAAGAACTCAATGAAGATATAAAGAAAATAGAGTACAAAAATGTCGTGCTTGAATATGAAAACACTAATATCTTGGATGGAGTAAATCTAACGATCAATCAGGGCGAACATATCGCTCTTGTAGGTGACAGTGGCGGTGGAAAATCTACTTTTATGAATATGTTATTACGTTTTTATGACCCAGACAGCGGAGAGATTTTGATAAACGGCGTGAATATTAAAGAGTACACACAAAAATCACTTAAACACCACATAGCTCTTGTTTCACAGCGTATTTATATCTTTCAAGACACTTTGGCGGCAAATGTCGCCTATGGTGAAGATACGATAGATGAAGAAAAGGTCATAGAAGCACTCAAGCTTGCAGATGCCTATGATTTTGTAATGCAACTTGAAGACGGAATCCATACCATGATGAGCGAGGCGGGAACAAATCTCTCAGGCGGGCAGAGACAGCGTATAGCAATAGCCAGAGCGATATACAAGCATGCTTCATTACTGCTTTTTGATGAAGCAACATCGGCACTTGATAATGAGAGTGAAAAACGCATACAAAAAGCACTCGATGAATATACAAAAGACAAGATCACGATAACAATAGCGCATAGACTTTCAACAATTGAGCATGCAGACAAAATCCTGGTTTTACAAAAAGGAAACATCGTTGCAAGCGGAACGCATCAGGAACTTTTGGAATCTTCCGGAGTATATCAAAAACTCGCAGGAGAACTTAAAAAATAGATTTACATGTAAGTCTAAAAACTTAGTTTTTCAGGCTTTTTTTATGGGAAGTTTATTTATTTTATCCGTTCTTCAACACTTTTTAGAGATAATCCAAAGAATTATTTATCATTAGGAATAAACTGTATGGCATTAGATTTTGCAAAATTTTCAAAGTATTCAAAACCGGGTCCAAGATATACTTCTTACCCCACAGCACTCGAGTTTAGTGATGCATTTGGATATGATGAATATGTAAAAAAACTGCAGACTCAGGATTCTTCTCGCCCTTTGAGCCTCTATTTTCATCTGCCGTTTTGTAAAAATGCCTGTTATTTTTGTGGATGTAATGTTGTTTTTACTTCAAAAGAAGACAAAATGGTCCGCTATATAGATTATTTAAAACGTGAGCTCGCAATTCTTTCAAAACATCTTGACTGTAGCCGTGAAGTTATTCAGATGCATTTTGGCGGAGGAACACCGACTTACTTCACTGCTGCCCAACTAGGTGAGATTATCAGTGAAATAAAGTCTTATTTTCCTAACTTTGTTGCAGATGCTGAGGTGTCTTGCGAAATTGACCCGCGCCACATCAATGAAGATCAAATGCGTGTTATGAGCGAAGCTGGATTCAATCGTGTAAGCTTCGGACTGCAGGACTTCAATGAAAAAGTGCAAGTAGCCGTACACCGTGTACAGCCTTATAACATTACAAAAGATGCTATGGATCTGGCACGAAAGTACAATATGCACTCGGTGAATGTTGATTTAATCTACGGACTGCCTTTTCAGACACTCGATACATTTAAAGAGACACTCTCTCTCGCACTTACTCTTGATCCTGACAGATTTGCAGTCTTTAACTATGCCCATGTGCCTTGGCTGAAAAAGACTATGAGAAAGATAGATGAAACAACACTGCCTCGTCCTGATGAAAAACTTGCCATCATGCAGTATACTATTGATTTTTTAACGCAAAACGGGTATAAAATGATAGGAATGGATCACTTCGCCAAGCCGGAAGATGAGCTTTTTAAAGCAATAGAGAAGGGAGAACTTCACAGAAACTTTCAAGGCTATACAACCAAAGGCGGTGCTGATTTGATAGGCGTAGGGCTTACTTCAATCGGTGAGGGTGCTGATTATTATGCACAGAACTTTAAAGATATGTCTTCTTATGAAGAGGCGATAAACGCAGGTAAACTTCCTTTTGAGAGAGGCGTTGCGCTAAGTGAAGATGACATGATACGACAGCATGTCATAATGGAGTTGATGAGTAACTTTAAGCTTGACATAAAGCGTTTTGAAGCGATTTACGGTCTGGAGTTTAAAAAGTATTTTGAAGACGCCTTATTGGACTTAAAACCTTTTATCGAAGAAGAATTGATAACAATGAACGATGAGTATATAGCCTGTTCACAAACGGGAACATTGCTTATTAGAAATATTGCAATGCCTTTTGACGCTTATATGCAGCGTCATGCAAGCAGTGACAAAACATTTTCAAAGACGGTGTAAAAATGAGTAAAAAACCAGAAGATATTTTTAGTTTCGACAAAGTTGCAGATGATTGTGTAAAATGCGGGAAGTGTATTCCTGTGTGTACCATTCATAATGTTAATCCTGATGAAGTTACTTCACCACGTGGATATATAGACCTTTTAGGTGCCTACAAGCGTGGAAAGTTGGATCTCGATAAAACGGCAAAAGATATTTTTGAGACATGTTTTTTATGTACTGCCTGTGTTGAGGTCTGTCCAAAATCACTGCCGACAGATATGATAATAGAGCAGGTGCGTAGCGACATAGCAAAAAAATTCGGTATAGCATGGTATAAAAAAGCATTTTTTCTATTGCTACGCCATAGATGGCTTAACGACCTTGCTTTTAAGCTCGGTTATACATTTCAGACCTGTGGATTTAAAATCAAAAGTGATATAGATTCAATGACATCACGGTTTAATCTGCCTATCATCAAATCAGACAGATTGATGCCAAGCCTTACAAAAACATCTTTTTTAAATTCTCATCCGGAAAATATTAATAACGGAGGGAAAAGAAAAGTCGCTGTGTTTATAGGGTGTTTGGCAAATTACAATTACAAAAGTGTAGGCGACTCTCTTTTAGATATATTAGAAGCACTTGAAATTGACGCGTTTTTGGCAAAAAATCAAAAATGTTGTTCGGCTCCTGCTTATTTTACGGGAGATTTTGACACAGTTGATTCCAATGCAAAGTTTAATATTGAGTATTTTGAAAGCTTTGCAAAAGATGTTGAGGCTATTATCATTCCAGAAGCTACATGCAGTGCAATGCTCAAAATAGATTATGAACACTATTTTCATGACCAGCCGGAGTGGAAAGAGCGTGCAAAAGCAGTTATGAGTAAAGTTTACATGGCGACAGAGTGGCTGCAGCACCACACACATTTGGAGCATCTGCTAGCCTCAAAGAAAAAAGCAGCTCCAATTGTTACATATCATGACCCGTGCCATGCAAAAAAAATGCAGGGAGTTCATCAGGAACCGAGAAATCTCATTCGTCAAAACTATAAAATAGTTGAAATGAGTGACCCGAACCTGTGTTGTGGCTTCGGCGGTGTGACAATGCAGACGGAAAAATACCGTTTTGCAAAAGCGGCAGGTGTTCCAAAAGCTGCAATGATTAAAGAGACAAAAGCAGAAATCGTCAGTGCAGAGTGCAGTGCCTGCAGAATGCAGATAAACAACTCTATGTATAATGCAGAAGTTGAGACAGTCTTTAAAAATCCTATAGAGCTTATAGCAGAGGCACTCAAAGATTAATATGCATCATTTTGTATGGAAGACTGACCCTGTACTAGTTTCATTCGGTCCTTTACATGTACATTGGTACGGTGTCTTCTTTGCAGCAGCTATACTTTTGGGGCTAGAATTTATGAAATGGGTGTATCGTCTGGAAAACAAAGACGAGAACACTATCGAACCGATTTTTTTATATACGGTTGTGGGAATTGTAATAGGTGCAAGACTGGGACATTGTCTTTTTTATGACCCTGGCTATTATCTTACACATCCGATGAAGATATTTGCTGTCTGGGAAGGCGGACTTGCTTCGCACGGCGGGGGAATTGGAGTTCTTTTAGCTCTGTATTACGCATGTAAAAAGTATAAGATAGACTTTTTATGGCTGATAGACCGTCTTGTTATTCCGACGGCCCTTTTTGGCTTTTTTGTACGTATGGGTAACTTCATGAATTCTGAAATTATAGGCAAACCAAGTGATGTACCTTCGGCAATTGTCTTTGAGAGGGTTGATTTATTGCCACGGCATCCTGCGCAACTTTATGAAGCATTTTCCTACCTTGCTATCTTCTTTTTATTAACTTATATATACAAAAGAAACTATAAACAGCTGAAAGAAGGTTTCTTGTTCGGACTCTTTCTTGTCTTGGTTTTCAGTGCAAGATTTATGATAGAGTTTGTCAAAGTGAAGCAGGCTGATTATTCTCTTGGCATCGATTTGAGTACGGGACAGCTTTTAAGCATCCCTTTTTTACTTGTAGGTATAGGGTTTATAGTATATAGCAAAAGTAAATCATCTGTCTGAGCGGTGTTTTTTTCTGTCTTCATGCACTGAAAGCTTCCATAGATAGTTCACTGTAAAATAGCCGAGTAAAGAACCGAAAATCGAGTATACGGCTGTTCCGAAGTAAAGAGGAACAAAGATTTTGTCAATATTGTTTGAAAACCATTCCATAGTAATTTCTACAGGTGCAGGTTCTATTCCAAGCAAAAATGAACCCGTGAGATACTCCATATAATACATCGGCGGCATTGTAAGCGGATTACTCAGCCAGCACATTGCAAGGGCCACAGGCACATTGAATCTTACAAAGGGAACAACAAGCAAAACCGCTGCCATCTGCATAGGCATAGGAATAAAGGCAATAAAAAGGCCTATGAGTACAGCCCGAGAGATCATTCTTCGGTTTATTGCAAGGTACTCTTTAGGTATTTTGTATTTTTCTATAAAGCTGTTGAGTTTTTTGTGTCTGGAAGTCTTTTTGAGTGCTTTTCTTATCATTTTTATACTTATTTTGTTTATTTTTTATATATAAAAATTATATCCATATTTTATTTAATTTTTGCTCTAGCCTCACCAAAATAATTACCCTGTGACTTGTCTACACCGAGTTCAAGAAGTTTATCCTGTATCGATTTGTTCTCAACATACTCACCGATTGTTTTGATATTCATCTCTTTTGCAAAGGAGACTATAACGGAAGTAAGTATTTCTGAGCGTTTGTCATCAGCGATAGACTTGATGATACTGCCATCTATTTTGATAAAATCAGCTTGAAGTTTCATAAGATATTCATAGTTTGAATATCCTGTTCCAAAGTCATCTATGGCTATTTTACAGCCATAAAATTTTACTTTATTGATGAAAGCTTCGATGTCATTAAAGTTTTCTATACTTTGACTTTCAACAATTTCAAAAATCACTCTCTCACCCATCTGGGACTCTTCTAATGTTTGAAATATGAATGCATTTATATCTTTATCTAAAATATCATCAATTGTAAGGTTGATTGAAAATTCATAGTTGTTGTTCTTAAAAGCCTCAAAGCTTTTTTTGACAACGATTTTTGTCAATTTTTTATAGAGTTTGGCCTTTCTTGCAATCTCCAAAAAATTCCATGGCGTGACAATGTTACCGTTTTTGTCAATAAGTCTTATAAGAGATTCATATTTATTGATTGTATTTGTATTATTGTCCATGATGGGTTGGAAATACATTACTATTCTGTCATCCAATATAGCGTCTTTTATCTCTTGTATCCATTTCAGATTGTTTTCATACTCTTCATTGAGAGATGCCTCGTCACTGTAGAAAATGATGTTTTTAGACTCTTTTTTTGCCAGTTTAAGTGCCATGTTTGCTGTGGGTAAAAGCAGAGGTGTCTCTTCAAAGGAAACACCGACTGTTATGCTCAGATAAATATCATTGTCTGCTATATTAACAGGATTTTGGTGTATCTTCTTTATAAGTTTTTCAACATTGTTTTTTATAGTATCATGGTCGGCTTCTGTAGTGAGAAGGACAAACTCATCACCACTGAGTCTAAACA
>JANTGW010000055.1 GCA_024762705.1 Sulfurimonas sp. | reverse complement strand
TTTCAAACCGTGTGCTTTGGCTATCTTCCCAAAACGCTCACCGAATTTTCCGGCATTGATATTTAAAAGAGTATTTTTACAAAGGTTTATTACCGATGCTTCCATAGCACCTGTTCCACTTGAAGCGATCATAACAACTTCATCAGTTTTCAAAAGCTTAAACAGATGTTTGCGTGTTTTTTCAAAAATGGCTTCGAACTCAGGTGTACGGTGGTGCATAGTCTCGGCACTCATCGCATTACGAACATCTTGAGGGACAGGGGTAGGACCGGGTGTAAAAAGTAACATATGCAATTTCCTATAAATTTTAGGTTGTTTAAAAATAAAACCTCGTATTATATCGAAATAAGTTTAAATTTTTAAAAAGGCTCTTTATGACACTTTTTGACACGGTTATATTAGGCATCATCGAAGGCTTCACCGAATTTTTGCCCATTTCATCAACGGGGCACCTGATTGTTGCCAGTGAGTTTTTGGGTATAGACCAAACCATTGTCACAAAGGCCTATGAAGTCATCATCCAGTTTGCAGCTATTTTGGCTGTCGTACTTAATTATAAAGAAAAGTTCACACCTAAGCATATTGATCTATGGACCAAAGTTTTTCTTGCTTTTTTACCCATAGGTACAGTCGGATTTGTTTTCTCTCATCAAATCAAAGACCTTTTTAGCATTAATATCGTAGCTACCATGTTCATAGTCGGCGGTATTGTATTTCTAGTCGTTGAAAAATTTTATATTCCACAGGAAAAAGAGTTGACTGAAGATGTTGAAGATGTTAGTATCAAGCAGGCATTTTGGATAGGTATCGCTCAGGTTTTTGCACTCATACCAGGAACTTCACGCGCAGGAGCCACTATTATTGGGGCATTATTGGTCGGCTTAAGCAGAAAAGCGAGCGCAGAATTTAGTTTTTTACTCGCTTTTCCTGTGATGTCAGCTGTGAGCGGATATGATTTACTTAAACACTACAATGAATTTTCATCTGCGAACATTGAAGCTTTACTAATCGGTTTTGTTGTTGCTTTTTTTGTTGCATACCTTACGATAAAACTCTTTTTGAAGTTCCTCGAAAAGTTTACCTTTGTAGCTTTCGGCGTATACAGGATTCTTTTTGGAGTGATACTTCTAACATTATTTAACTAATGGAATACTGTTTGCTTTGTCTTTCTTGTTAAATCATTTAATGTACAAGGAGATATCATGCAAAAGATAAGCAGATATAGCGACCACTTACATTTATTACTACATAAAATAGAAAATACATTCTATATGGCAAGCCGTAAATTTTTATAGGCTTTTTAAGATTTTACCTGCCAGGTTTAAAGCCTTGGAACGATGTGAAAGTTCTTTTTTAACTTTTTCATCCAGTTCTCCCAGCGTTTTATCAAAGCCCGATGGCACAAACATAGGATCATACCCGAAGCCGCCCTCACCTTTTGCCTCAGTCAGCGCCGTTCCATACATCCAGCCGTGTACAGTTTTTTCAACCCCTTTTGTTACTATAGCAATGGCCGCAGTATAGTGCGCAGGTGAACTTTTGACACCTTTTTCTTTGATGTCTTGCATTAATATATTTAGATTATCTTTATCACTAGCATCTTCTCCACCGTATCTTGCACTGTAAATTCCAGGTGCACCTCCGAGCACATCAACACTTATTCCGCTGTCATCTGCCATTACAACAGCATCTTCATCTCCCAATGCTTGATAAACTGCTTTCGCTTTTATTAAAGCATTTTCTTTAAAAGTCTCAGCATCTTCGACTATTTCAAATGCATCTATCAAATCCGTGTAAGGTACAACCTCATATTCGCTGCAAAGTGCTTTTATTTCTCTAACTTTTCCCTTGTTGGAAGTTGCTAAAACTAATTTCAAATCATATTCCTTATATTTTACTTTAAAATTCTATCTTGTGCTCTTTTGTGATGAATATAAATAGTTATTGCTCTATAATTACAGAATTATACAATAAAACTCACGCGAAGGATTTATATGTTCAAAAAAGTTTTACCCCTCTCCAGTATACTTTTTCTCAGATTTTTAGGACTGTTTCTCGTTTTACCGGTTCTTTCGGTTTATGCTCTTGACTTGGAAGGTGCCACACCTTTTCTTGTTGGTGTCGTTGTTGGTGGATATGCCCTGACACAGGCAGTTTTTCAAGTCCCTTTTGGAAGCATGAGTGATAAGGTAGGAAGAAAACCGACCATTTTATTTGGTTTGCTCATATTCTTGATAGGTTCACTTATATGTGCCTATTCAACAGACATTTACACACTCATGCTGGGACGTTTCTTACAAGGTGCCGGAGCAATCGGTTCTGTTGTAACAGCAATGATCGCCGACCTTGTTGAAGAAAAACAACGTGGTCACGCTATGGCTATTATGGGTGGGTTTATTGCCATGAGTTTTGCAGCAGCAATGGCCCTTGGTCCTGTGATCGCAGCTGAATTTGGTATCAGTACTATCTTTGTTATCACTGCGATTTTGGCATTTGTAGCAATAATCATTTTATTTACGAAAGTACCTACACCACCAAAAATAAAACACATATATCATGGACAGACAAAAACATCTGACATTATAAAAGACCCAAATCTTTTAAGTATGATTATAATCAATGCTATGCAAAAAGGGCTTATGACTGCTGCATTTGTTATTATCCCCGTTTTTCTCACAAAACCGGAATATGGTTTTAACTGGGACAAAAGTGATCTATGGATGGTCTATGTTCCGGCTATGATTGCAGGTCTTGTGGCAATGGGCCCTGCTGCTGTATTTGGAGAAAAAAGAAACATTCCTAAACAGATCTTTTTACTCTCTATCATTCTTTTTACAGCTTCATTTGTAATGATGGGAACGACAGCATCAAGTGGAGTTTTTGTTACAGCTGTTATTTTCTTCTTTATAGCATTCAATATGATGGAACCGCTTGTACAGTCTATGATCAGTAAGTTTGCAAAAGTACACCAAAAAGGTGCTGCTTTGGGTATTGCCAATTCTGCAGCCTATTTTGCAACATTTTTAGGCGGTACTTTTGCTGGTCTGTATCTTGATGCAAGTTCAAGAGAAACACTTGGACTCAGTATTGGGGCTATCGGTCTTTTATGGCTTGTATGGACAACTTTAAAGATGAAAAATCCTACAAAATATTCTCACTTGATTATTCCAGAAAATGAAGTTGATTTTGATAAATTAAATGCTTTGGAGAGTGAACATATTGCTGAATGGTTCATTAATGAAACAGAAAATGTTGTCGTTATTAAATATGCGACAGAAGCATTAGAAGAAGATGATATAAAAGCACAAATCTTAAAATAATAACAGTACGCTTATATAGCGTACTGCTCTTTTAATTACTTTCCTCAAGCTGTTTTAAATCCACTTCATCCAATTCCTGACGTAGAGGGATAATAATACTCACAGCAATAAGAAAAATTCCAAAAACAAGTACAACTAAATTTTCATGTCCTTGAAAATATGTAACTAAAGTTGTTTTACCCAGACTTTCACCCATGATTTTTTTGAAAAAATCAAAATAGACAGTGAACACAAGTCCTCCAAATATACCACCAATTGCTCCCACAAGAACATCTATACGTCCTTCAGCAATGGAAACAGGACCGGTACCCGGACATTTTCCTAAAATTGCCATAGAAACACCAAAAACAGCACCGCCTATAATCAATCCGCCTAAAATAATTGGTTTTGGATGATATGATGCATAACCTGCTTCAACCATAAAATACAATCCGATTGCAGCCAAACCAATTGCCAAAAAGAGCATTTTTGGAACCACAGTATCTCGAAGCATAGCAAAACCAGCAATTTTTTCGAACTTATCAACACGACTATATTGAATAATAACACCAAAGACAATACCTATTAAAAACACTACTGCCAAAGAGCCATGTGCCTCATTTGAGACAGTTGTAAACATATTTAAAATTCTATCAAACATCATTTGCCTCATTTTTGTAAAATAATTTTCCCGTTACAATGACACTGAGTAAAACAACTGCACCAAATATCATACTACTTATAGCTGTTTGTGCCATGCCACTTAAAAAGTGCCCACTTGTACACCCTCCTGCTAAACGTGCTCCAATTATCAGAAAAAAACCACTGATAAAACTCCATATAAGTCGTGAGACAACAGAGGAATTCTTATATTTCTTCCATCCTGTGGGAATAATACTTAAGCGAAAAGTTTTTGTTACAAATACAGAGGTAAAAAAACCACCAGTCAATGCGCCTAAAAGCATAACACCTTCCCAGGCACCTGCAAAATGTACCTCTTTTAAATAAGGGGATTCATCTGGACTCAAATCAAAAAGTATTCCTGCAAAATAAGGCACATATGTGGATGCACCCAAAGGTCTGTCTGCACCAAATATAGAAAATGTAAAAAGTACAAGTAACGCCATTAAAATTCCGGCTAGCCACCATGGCATACGTCTAATCATAGTAATCCTTATAAATTAAATTATATAGAATTATAATGCTTATTTTGTTAACTGATTGTTATTATTTATATAATGTGAAGAAATAAAACCCTAAAAAGAGTTTTATTTGGAGGGGGTATTAAGAGGTTATGCCTTTTTAGGGACAACGTACATATTGTAGTAACGTCCCTCAAATTTTGGTGGTTTTTCCATAACAGCAATGTCTTCTATCATAGGCCATACATGCATAAGCACTTCTTTCGCCGCCTCAGGATGTGCCATTTCACGACCACGTAAAAATACTCTGAATTTTACGTGATAACCTTTTTCAAGAAATTCTCTTGCATGCTTTACTTTGTAAGCTATATCGTTTTCTGCAATCTTCACCGAAAGTTTAATCTCTTTGACAACGATTTTGACTTGGTTTTTTCTCTGCTCTTTGAGCTTTTTTTCTTCTTGGTATTTAAACTTACCATAATCCATGATCTTCGCAACAGGTGGCTTAGCATTTGGAGCAATCAGCACAAGGTCTAAACCCATTTCATTTGCTTTTGTCATAGCTTCATCAGTTGAGATGACGCCTAAAGACTCACCTCCATCTACATTACACCTTACCTCTGGAACACGGATGTCATCATTCATGATGACGCGGTCTTTGTTTTTACTCAAAAATTTACCTCATTTATTTTAGTTTGTATAAGCTTCAAGAATTCCTCTTCACTTAATGTGTACTGCTCTCTAGTTCGTCTGTCACGAATAGCCACAGTCTTATTTTCTATCTCTTCATCACCAATGACTACTATCATCGGAACACGCGTTTTTTCTGCCGTTCTGATCCTTTTGTTTAAAGAGTCGTTCTTCGCATAGATTTCACTATCGGCATTAATATCGATAAGTTTATCTGATAAAACCTTAGCATATTCTTTATGTGTCTCCGCTACCGGTACAATCGCAACCTGGGTAGGCGCAACGAACATTGGGAATTCTCCCGCATAATGCTCAGTCAAAATTCCTATAAATCGCTCAAATGAACCTAAAATAGCGCGGTGAATCATTACCGGCTGAATTTTGTCATTGTCTTCACCGTTGTACTCTAAATGGAAACGCTCCGGAAGATTAAAGTCTAGTTGTACTGTTCCACACTGCCATTCACGACCGATGGCATCCGTGATTTTAATGTCGATTTTAGGACCATAAAATGCACCGCCACCTTCATCAATTTCATAAGGGAGATTATGTTTATCCATTGCAGCTTTGAGCGCATTCGTAGAGATCTCCCATACTTCATCACTACCAACAGCTTTCTCAGGACGAGTTGAGATCATCATTTTATAATCAAACTCAAATGTTGACATGATCTTGTCTACAAAGTCAACTACTTCAATGATCTGTTCTTCTATTTGATCAGCACGACAGAAAATGTGTGCATCATCTTGTGTAAATTCACGAACACGGAAAAGCCCATGCAATGCACCTGTAAGTTCATGACGGTGTACTACACCATACTCAAAGTATTTTATCGGTAGATCGCGATATGAGTGCAGATCATCTTCATATACTTTAATGTGTCCAACACAGTTCATCGGCTTTACACCAAACTCCAACTCATCAATATGCGTAAAATACATATTTTCACCATAGTTTTGATAGTGTCCAGATGTTTTCCACAAATCGCTTCGCAGCATTTCAGGTCCACGAACCGGCTCATAACCACGTTTTCTATGTGCTTTAAAAAGTAAAGACTCTAATCTAGCACGAAGGCGTCCACCAGCAGGCAGCCAGATAGGAAAACCAGCACCCACTTCTTCACGGAAAGTGAAAAGCTTCATCTCGTTTCCAAGTTTACGGTGGTCACGTTTTTCAGCCTCAGCCATCATTGTCATATAATCTTTAAGTGCTTCTTTTGTTGCGAAAGCAATACCATAGATACGTGTGAGCATCTCATTTTTAGAATCGCCCCCAAGATAAGCACCAGATATCTTTGTCAGCTTAAAGTAACGGATAAACCCAATATTTGGGAGATGCGGCCCACGACAAAGGTCTTCAAATTCTCCCTGTTTATAGATACTGACATCTTCATCAGGAATCATATCAAGAACCGCTTGCTTGAGATGGTCGTTTGCAAACTTTTTTCGTGCCTCTTCTTTAGAGATAACATAGCGTTCAATAGGATATTTTTTCTTAGCAAAAGAGAGCATCTGCTTTTCTATTTTCTTCAGATCACTCTCACCAATTTCAGCCGATGTTTTAAAGTCGTAGTAAAAACCTTCTTTAACAACCGGTCCTACATAAAACTCTGCATCAGGGTAGAGCGACTTAATAGCCTGGGCCATAAGGTGTGCCGTTGAATGACGGAGCACTTCTAATGCTTCAGGAGAGTTATCTAACTCTATCTCATCACCGCTTAACCCAAGTTCTTCTGCTGTCTGTAAATCTACAATACAATCATTGTATTTTTTTGCAATTGCACTCAATATAATTTTCCTACTAAATATTTTTGATATCATGCCGAAAAATTGCTTTAAAAGTCATGAATTAAATATTATTTATTATATCTAAGCAATAATATATAAAAAATATACTATTCTTTATAAAATGTAGAAAAAGGTTTACTATGCACAAAAAAGTATATGTAGCAGATACCAATATTATCTTACAAAACATCCAAAATATATACAATCTATCAGATAATGGGACTAATTTAGTCGTTATTCCAGAAA
>JANTGW010000054.1 GCA_024762705.1 Sulfurimonas sp. | reverse complement strand
CAAAGTCTCTATCAGTGTTTTATTTACATGTAAAAAAGGTATCAGTTTTTTGGAAAACTTATCAATAAATTCTTTTTGTTTTGCACTGAGTTTATAATCTCCAGCTTTGAAATAAAGATCTTTGTCAGTAAATTCAATCGTTAGATCTTTTTTTATGATGAGTTGTTTGTTATTTATTTCAGTTTCAAACAATTTATACAACTGTTCATAAAAGTCTTTTGTGTTTACAGCTACTTGAGCCATACTTGCATCGTTATTGAGCTTAACTACCCACATGTTGTTTTCATTGGAATTATTATCTGTATGAATGCCGGCTACACCGACTTGTGTATTGGCTAAAATTGTTGCCTTATTAAATACATCATAGTTTTCATCTCCATAATGTTCTTGGTTAAGAAGTTTGAGATTTTTACTTATTATCATTGTCAAACCATCTGTGTCATGCTCATCCTGTACAAAGCCTACACCAATCAACTTTCCGTTGCTAAACTCTTTTATATCATTTAACTGACTTGAATATGTCGTACCTATGTCACTTTCAAGCAATATATTTTGATATATATCAAACTTTACCAAGCGTATCTGTTTTTTATGCATTGCATCGAATGCAGATAAAGATGCAATAAAATTGTGATCTCTTAACTTCAAAAGTGAAACCGGTGTACTTCTATTTTTGCTCTGAAGCTCTTTTAGCCATACTTTGTCACCGTTTTGTGTAAGTCTTGAGATGTATACCCCAGTTTTTCCCATATTGTGTGTTGCGCTGAGCACTATGATAGATCCATCATCTGCCTCAGCCGCATCTACACCTTCATCATCGTTTTGTGTGCCATACTTTTTGGTCCATAAAAGACGGGCATCTTTAGAGAATCTGCTTATACAAATGTCATCATTTCCCAAGCCGCTTTGAAAGATATCGTCCTGGTAGGCTCTAGAGCTAAAAGAGGTTCCTATGCTGAGTACTCCTCCATCTTTTAAAGAAATAAGCTTATTCATTTTGTCATAGTTTTTAGTGCCAAAGTATACAGAATGTTCCAAATGCATATTATTGTCAAGTAGTAGTAGAAGTTGTGTACCGTCCATAGTATAGCCCCCGACAAAATATCCGTTGGTCGGTGTTTTTACAAATGATGCAGGTTTTGCAAACTTTGCTATATTTATGGTTTTTGACTGGATGATTTCTGCTTTGTCATTAATGGTTATAAGTTCCATTTTTGAACCGTATTTACTCGAAACACTTTGTAAGTACTCAAAAGGATCTGTATATGTCTTTGTTACACGTAAAGGCTGTTTGAACCCATTTGTAAATCCAAGTACGCTCAGAGTTCCATCATAATTCTGTGTAATGTCTACTAGTCCTGCATTGAAAGGTTTATGGATAATGAGAGAAAAATCGGACGGTTTCGCATTAAGTGTCAGCGTGCTAAATAATAGTAAAAGAAATATTGTTAGTTTCATAGGACTGCTTTTTTAGTTAACTTAAGCAATAAATATTCCTAAGTGATTTATTTACTTGACTTGTTATTGTTAAGTAATTAAAATCATTGTACGATATAAAATTAAGTATAAAAACAGGATGTCTAAATGTTAAATACAAAATATTTACTAAATGATATCTATGGTGGTGTAACGGCTGCTATTGTAGCTCTTCCTTTGGCCCTTGCCTTTGGCGTACAGTCCGGAATGGGAGCAATAGCAGGATTGTATGGTGCCATAGCCTTAGGTTTCTTTGCTGCCTTGTTCGGTGGAACATCAACACAAATATCTGGACCGACAGGTCCAATGACCGTTGTATCATCTGCAATAATCGCGGGTGAGATTGCAGTGTATGGTTCAGTAGAAGCTGCTATGGGAACCATAGTCGCCACATTTGTCTTAGCCGGAGTCTTTTTGGTTATCATGGGACTGACAAAAATAGGACAGTATATTAGGTATATACCCTATCCTGTAGTTTCAGGCTTTATGAGCGGAATAGGTCTCATAATAATATTAATGCAGGTTTTTCCTTTTTTTGGAATGCAATCTCCGTCTTCAATCATAGATATATTCTCAAATATTTCAGATATCAAAAGTGGTTTTAATTCTCAAGCTGTTCTTTTGTCAGTGTTGACTATAGCTATTATTTACTTTTTTCCAAAATTAACAAAGGCTATTCCCTCTACGCTTGTTGCGTTAATAGTTCTCTCAGTGGCAGCATATTTACTAAAAATGGATGTTTCAATAATTGGAGATATACCAAAAGGACTGCCTGACGTGCACATAGATACTCTATTACAGATGGACTGGCACCATCCGATGGTTATGGTCATTCCTGCACTTACATTGGCTGCTTTAGGGGCAATTGACTCTCTTTTGACCTCTGTTGTTGCTGACAATATGACAAAAACAAAACATAATCCAAACAAAGAATTGATAGGACAGGGGATAGGAAATATGGCTGCTGCGATTGTGGGAGGACTTCCTGGAGCTGGTGCGACAATGCGTACAGTTGTGAATATAAGAGCAGGTGGTAAAACAAAACTCTCAGGGATGATACATTCAGTAGTATTATTACTGATTTTACTTGGGGCGGGGGCATATGCCAAACTTATTCCGATTCCGGTTCTTGCAGGTATCCTTATAACAGTAGGTATCGGTATAATTGATTATAAAGGGCTAAAACACATTACCAGAGTGCCGCGTTCAGATGCGAGTGTGATGATAATTGTTTTACTCTTAACTGTATTTGTAGATCTGTTACAGGCTGTAACGGTTGGCTTGGTTTTGGCTTCCTTGCTGTTTATGAAACAGATGGGGGATATCGCGCAGGACAATGCAATCAGCTCTATGTTGGATGATTTTCATAATTTACATCTAAAAGAAGATGAAAAAGTTATTCCAAAAGATTTACAAAAACAAGTTTATGTGCAGCATTTTGATGGACCGATATTTTTCGGATTTACTGAATACTTTAGTAAAATGATGCAAAAGCTACCGGATGTACGTATAGTAATTTTCAGGATGGATAATGTTCCATCGATAGATCAGACTGGAATGTATGCTATTGAAGATGCAGTGCTGGAGCTTCAAAAAAAAGGAATTACTGTCATTTTTACCGGCATCAAAGACCAACCGTTGGATATGCTTAAAAATATAAGACTTATTCCTGATTTGATACCAGAAAAAAATATATATGATAGTTATGAGTCTGCTTTAAGAGATTTGGAATTTTGTATAAATAGGGAAAAAGGAAGAGAAAGCTGATATAAGAAGCCTCTCAAAAGAGAGGCTGAAAAAACCTTATTTTAGGTTTTCGAAAGGATTTGCCACAACTTGTTTACGACTTACTGTGTAAGGCACTAAAGCTGCTGCACGAGCACGTTTGATTACTACTGTAATCATATCTTGGTGACGTTTACAGTTACCTGTTAAACGACGTGGCATAATTTTGTATCTTTCTGATAGTGAAAAACGTAAACTAGCTACTTCTTTATAATCCATGAAGTCAACTTTTGCTTCACAGTATTTACAATATCTTTTTTTGTATTTTCTTTTTTCTGACATGTTATTACCTTTATAGTCTATTTTTTTTAAAATGGAATTTCATCTTCATCTATATCAATTTCAGGAATAGAGTTACTACTTGGCATTTCGCGACTCTGTGACGCTGCTTGATTGTTATTGTAACTGTTTTGCTGTTGAGGTGCTTGATAACTTGGCTGCTGTTGGGCAGACGGTTGCTGGTAACCTTGTGGTTCACCTTGAGCGGGTGCGTTATATCCACTGTTTTGTGCCGGGGCATTGTACCCAGCACCTTGGCTGTCAGCTTTAGAGTCAAGCATCTGCATAGTTTCTACAATAACAGAGTGTTTAGATCTTTTTTGTCCATTTTGGTCAACCCACTGTTCAAAGTTTAATCTTCCTTCAACAAGGATTTTACTTCCTTTTCTCAGGTATTGGTTCGCAACTTCAGCGCTTCTTCCGAAGAAAGTGATATCTACAAAACATACTTCTTCTTTTTTCTCACCATTACTGGTGAATTTACGGCTTGTCGCAATTGCTGTTTTTGCAATGCCCATTCCGCCTTGAGAGTATCTAAGCTCGATATCACGTGTTAAGTTGCCAACTAAAATTATTTTATTGAACATAAGTTTTCCTTCAATTTATAGCTAATGCTATTACTCAGCTGCCGCTTCTGTAGCCGGAGCTTCTTCTGCTTTTGGAGCTTCCTCTACAGGAGTTTCTTCTGCTTTTGGAGCTTCAGGTGCTTTGTTTGCTTTTTCAACAAGACCATTCCATGCTTTTATTTCACGGTTTGTGTCATACTTGATAGTTATGAATCTCAATAAGTCTTCGTTGATACGGAAACGTCTTTCGATTTCAGCGATTGCAGCTGGTGCAACTGAGTAGTAGATTACATAGTAATAACCACGTTCGTTTTTATCAATCGGGTATGCGAGTTTTCTCATTCCCATAGCGTTTGTTGCTGCAATTTCTCCACCGTTTGAAGTAATTGTTTCTTCAACAGCTTTGATGCTAGCTTGGATTTCTTCTGCAGTAAATGTAGGTTTTACGATTACTAAGTTTTCGTAGTGTCTCATATAATATGATCTCCTCTTGGTATTGCCTAATTCTAGGCTTATGTTTCCCTTTCGGATTTTAAATATAGTGTCAATTCTGACATTACAAAGAGAAAGGAACTTGAAATTATACATAAGTTTTGCTTAAAGCTAACATATGGATTTTTCTTGATTTTATCATGACAAAATGCAATAAAATTAAGATTTTTATTTTTTTAGGATATAGTTACAGTAAATTTAACCTATAAGTAAGAAAAACAACAAATGGCAAAAAGAAAAAAAACAGTGAAGAAAAAAAAGAGTTCATCTTTTTTACAATATATAGTATGGATTTTGGCAATCATCGCACTTGTATTGCTATCTCTAATAACAGGATACTATTTTGGAATCAATGATGCAAAAACAAAAAATATAACACAAGAAAAGGTGACTATAAAAGAAACAAAAACTCAAAAAAGTCCAAAAAACACTCATGTAAGTGTAAACAAAAGGCTCAAAGAAGTATTGCAAAAAGAGACAAAAGCCTATGCTTCAGCTGCACATGAAATTGATGATGAAACATTAGCTAATCCTCCTAAATTAAAACCGAAACCAGTTGAAGTATACACATCAAAACCAAAGCTTGCAATCATATTAGATGATATGCAGACTGCTTCGCAGGTAAGAGCTGTAAAAAGTCTGCATCTTAATGTTACAATGTCTTTTCTCCCTCCTCGGGCTGCACGGCCTGATTCCGCAAAACTTGCATCAAAAGAAAAGTTTTATATGGTGCATTTACCAATGGAAGCGATGCATTTTAATGCAGAAGAGCCACATACATTACGTGTGCATGATTCACAGGAGAAGGTCTCTAAAGAAATTAAAGAGATTAAAAGACTCTTTCCAAAAGTTGCTTATATAAATAATCATACAGGCAGTAAATATACTTCTAATGAGATTGCAATGAACAGATTGATTTTTGCTCTAAATGCCAATCACATACGTTTTGTAGACAGCAGAACTACAGCACAAACAATGGCACCAAGAGTATTGAAAAATTTTGGTTTGAAATATGTTTCGCGTGACGTGTTCTTAGATCATCATATGGATAAGCCATACATTCTCAAACAGATTAAAAAAGCAATTGCTGTAGCTAAAGATCATGGAAGCGCAATTGCCATAGGACATCCACATAAAAACACCTTGGAGGCTCTGTCTGAGTCAAAAGATCTGCTCAAAGACGTCGAGCTGGTGCAGGTTAATCAAATATACTAAGCCATGATTAACAAAATCAAGTTTCATATACCTGAACTCGAAGCTATGAAGCATTATCCTGATGAACTTTTTTACAAAGGCAATACCGCTTTGTTACATAAAAAGAAAGTGTCAATAGTTGGCAGCAGGAAACCGAATCAATATGCAAGAGAGTTGACACATAAACTCTCCAATAAACTTTCCCAAGCCGGTGTTTGTATTGTAAGCGGTGGAGCCTTGGGAGTTGATGCAATAGCACATAAAGCCGCAGGTTCTGAGAATACCATTATGGTTGCAGCAACAGGACTTGACAAACGCTACCCGGCAATCAATAAAAGTATAATTGCAGATATTGAAAAAAAAGGTTTGGTATTAAGCCAATTTACAGAGGGTACGCCTTCACAAAAGTATAATTTTCCTCTGCGTAATGAAGTGGTTGTAGCTTTAGGAGATGTGCTGGTTGTAACTTATGCCGATTTTAAATCAGGGACGATGCATAGCGTTGAGTATGCTTTGAAAATGGGTAAAGAGGTTTATGTGCTGGCACATAGAATAGGAGAAAGTGAAGCGACAAACGACTTACTTGCAAAAAGCAAAGCAAAAGCCATTTATAATGTGGATGCCTTTGTTGAAAAATTTGCAGACCCCATATGTTCGCAACCTGTTTTGGATGAATTTTTGCTATACTGTAAAAGTAATCCAACCTATGATGAAGCTTTAAAAAGGTATCCATCAAAAGTTTTTGAAGCAGAACTTAATGGGACGATCGAAATAAAAAATGCGAGAGTATTTCTTGCTAGTAGCTAATTGACAGATAAAGACTGATGTCAAACTTGTTGTCATTAGATAAGTATTTATTTTTTTTATAGACCACATAAGGCGGTTTCGTAGTTGTTTCGTATTCGCTTTTTGGAAGCCATTCATGATATACCCAGTGAATGAACTTCAAGAAATCCCCGGATTCTCCCTGTAAGTCAAATTTTGCATATACGCCCCCTGATATTGTAAACTTTGGCAGTCTGTCGTTCACAGTGATGCTTGAATCTTCATTGACTATACATGCAACGTATTGGCATTCATCAAGTGGTGTTATTGCAGGATTATCATGCAAAAGTGCAATTTCTTTATAGTTTGTGAGATTGTTACCAAATACCCATGTTTGAAGCTTTTGCCATGTTTGCTTTATGCTGTCATTATAACCTTTGTGTCTTATATAGTATGCTGAGAGTTCCGGCATTTTGACAATTTCAGGTATGATGGAGTGAAATTGTGCCTTTGACTTTGTGGCTATTGAAGATTGGCGCAGAATCTTGGCTGAATATTTTTTATAGCCTCCTTTTCTCCATTCTTTTGGTGTCATCGCAAAACGTATTTTAAATGCGCGTATAAATGAGGTTTGTGATGAG
>JANTGW010000053.1 GCA_024762705.1 Sulfurimonas sp. | reverse complement strand
AGTCTTCTAGGTTGATCTGACTAGATTTACCACTCTTAATACCGTCTATAAATAATGTTTTCATTTTAAAATTATAGCATTTTTATAATATTTTCTGCTATTATAATATAAAATCATCAGGAGTCACACTTTTATGCTTAGCATCTCAACTTTTTTGCAACTTTTAAAAGAGTCCTTTCGCGACCTTTTACCTATCATCCTTGTCATCATGTTCTTCCAGCTCGCTATCATCCAAAGCGTTCCGCCTAACTGGCTTAGTACTGCCATAGGTTTAGCCATTGTCGGTGTCGGACTTGCCGTTTTTTTACTCGGACTTGAAGTCGGAATTTTTCCTGTTGGAGAAGGTCTTGCGAGTGAATTCGCCCACAAAGGCTCTACTTTTTGGATTTTGATTTTTGGGTTTATGATAGGTTTTGGAACAACCATCGCGGAGCCTGCTCTGATTGTCATCGCCGACAAGGCGGCCAGTATAAGTTCAGGAAGAATTGATGCTACCGTTTTGAGAACTGTTGTTGCTTTTTCGGTCGGTTTTGCCATAGTATTAGGTGTGTGGCGAATCATAAAAGGGCATCCTATCCAGTACTATATCATTGCCGGCTATATTCTGGTCGTCTCTGCTACTGCCTTTGCCCCAAAAGAGATCGTCGGTCTTGCTTATGACCTTGGAGGTGTTACGACTTCAACTGTAACCGTACCGCTTGTTGCAGCACTAGGTATTGGGCTCGCTTCTACCATTAAAGGCCGAAACCCTGTCCTAGACGGCTTTGGACTCATCGCTTTTGCTTCACTTACTCCTATGATATTTGTTCAGTTTTACGGTATTGCCGTATATGAACTTGTTGATGCAGATACATCTGTTTTGCCACCTGTTATCCAAGAAATCGAAGCTGTGAAAATGCAGTTCGATGTCATTTCTATTTTAACCGGTCTTCTTGGAGTCATCACCGATGTGCTCCCTATATTAGGTGTAATTTTATTCTTCCAATATGCTATTTTAAAAAAACCTATAGACAATATAAAAAATGTCATCATTGGTTTCGCTCTTGTTATAATCGGACTTGATGCCTTCATTGTCGGTTTGGAAATGGGTCTTTTTTCTGTCGGTGAAACAATGGCCTTGGAACTTACACGTTTTGACAGTGACTTGATTATCTACTCTTTCGGATTTTTCATAGGTTTTTCAACTACTATGGCAGAGCCTGCTCTTACTGCCATTGCACGAAAAGCAAAAGAGATAAGCGATGGAAAAATCAATGACTTCGTACTTCGTATCTTTGTGGCACTTGGTGTTGCCATAGGAATTGCTCTTGGCTCATACAGAATCGTTGTAGGTGGTGAAATAGTTTACTATATAATGGCAGGATATATATTTGTCATAGTTCTCACATTCTTGGCTCCAAAGTACATCATACCTATCGCTTATGACAGCGGCGGTGTCACAACCTCGACAGTAACAGTTCCTCTTGTTGCCGCACTCGGACTTGGGCTCGCTACAAACATAGAAGGCCGCGACCCCCTCATAGACGGTTTTGGTCTCATTGCTTTTGCTTCTTTATTTCCTATGATCACCGTTATGCTTTATGGCGTCATCACAGAAAAAATGGGCATTAAAGGTGAAGCCGAAAAAGAAGAGATTCAGCTCAATGAACTGCGACATGCACTTGAAGATGTGAACAATATGGAACTCTCAACTATCACAATAGATGAAAGCAATGCGAGACACTCTTATCTTATGAGTTTTTCAGCTGTACATGTAATAGTACCGCAGGACAAACAAGAAGAAGCACTCATAGCAGCGAGAGATGCAGGTGCAAGAGGGGTGACTATAATGAGCGCACACGGTATGGGTCTAGAACATATGGAAAACTTCTACAACAGACTCCATTCTGATGCAACAGATGCAAACCTGATGTTTATTACACAGACAAAAAATGTCGATAAAATCATAAGAGAGATCATAACAAGACTCGACATCACAGGACAGGGAAGAGGACTGACATTTGCCTATCCAGTTTCACATATCAAAGGACTTCGCCTTAAATTGGATGACTTATAATGCAAGAACAACTTGGACAAATCAATAAATTTTATGACCTGGTAATAGAATTTTTTACAAATTATGCTTTTCAAATAGTCGGTGCCATAATTATTATGGTAATCGGTATTATTGCAGCCAAATATACTCATAAGCTACTGCTTGCAATCTTGTTGAAAAAAAATATTGATGAAACAATTAGTAAGTTTTCCGCGAATCTTGTAAAGTTTCT
This sequence comes from Sulfurimonas sp., assembly GCA_024762705.1. Next base: position 4,934 of record JANTGW010000053.1, on the reverse strand, counting down.
CATCATTGCCATGATGGCAGTTATAGCCCTTGGAAAACTCGGAATTTCCATAGCACCTTTCATTGCTGCTCTGGGTGCGATTTCTTTAACGGCAGGTTTGGCACTTCAAGGAAGCGTATCAAATTTTGCAGCGGGTCTTGTTCTTATTCTTACAAAGCCTTTTAAGATCGGAGACACTATTACTGTGCATAAGGTCTATGGGGAAGTTGTAGATATAAAACTTGCCTATACAATGCTAAAAAATGAAGACGGAGAAGAGATTACCATTCCAAATAAATTCATGATTGGAGATATTCTCGTCAACTCATTTGAGTACCGTATAGTAGAAGGCTCCGTTGGAATTGCTTATAATACTGATACACAAAAGGCTATAAAGCTTGTAAAAAATGCCATTACCTCACATGAGCAAATCAGTAAGACCAATGAGCCTATAGTCGGTATCGAAAAATTTAACAACAGCGCCATAGATATAGGCTATAGATACTGGGTACCAACTGCGAACTTTTTTAAAGTACAGTATGAAGTGAATCTGATTATACTTCAAGGGCTCCAAAATGAACAAATAGAGATACCGTTTCCCCGTACTGATGTAAAAATATTATCTGATTGACATTATTACAGACTATTGCTTTTTATTTTTCTTACGAAGTTGTCTTCTGAGTTTTTTTATTTTTTTCATTTCATTTTTTTCAAGTGAAATGTTAATATTTTCTACCTCTTCTCCGATTTTCATACTTAGCATTTCAGATTTACGCATAGCTAAAATCTGAGAAGAGAATATACTCCTGTGCCCTGAAATCAAAAAACTTATGACAGCAGCAAGTGCCGCATAATGCGCGATATCTATACCAAAAAGCTCTACCGCCATAATAGTCGATGCGATAGGTGTGTTTGTTGTTGCAGAAGCAACACTTACAAAACCGAGTGCCGCAAACAGTGTAATATACTCAGGCGAAACAACTGAGCCAAAAAAGTGTCCACTGGTAGCCCCTATGTAAAAAATTGGAGTAATGACTCCTCCGCTGCCTCCTGCTGCAAGTGAAAGTGATGTAAAAACTGTTTTTAGCAAAAAAGTATACCAGTGTATATCCTGGCCAATCTCTGTATCTGGACTTAACGCATGGGTGATTGTGTCAAGTCCCAACCCTATATACTGCTCACCAAATGCAAGCGTTAGAGCAATGATTATAAGACCCCCGAAAAAAGCTTTAACATAACTGCTTACTTGAATACTTTTGACGTAACTATGCGTATAAGAAACAGATGCTATGACAACATAAGAGACAAAACCAAAAAAAAGCCCGGCGAGAACCACTTTCAAAATCAGCCAAAAGTCCAAAGAAACATCTTGGAAAAAGTGCAGATTATAATATGTATATTCAATCCCTAAAAACTGTGCAGTAGTAAAGGCAGCAAAGCCTGCAATGAAAGAAGGGAGAAGCACATCATACATAATAACACCGATGATGAGAACTTCAACACCAAAGATCGCCCCCGCGATAGGTGTGCCAAATACAGTTGCAAAACCGGCACTTATACCGCAAATAACAAGCTTTTTCCTGTCTTGCTTGTTAAACTTCAAAAGTGTTGACACAAAAGAAGCAACACCCGCACCTATTTGTGCACCAGGGCCTTCTTTACCGACAGAACCACCCGAAAAGATTGTTAAAACTGTTGCTACTAGCTTAACCGGGATAACTGCCACATTGATTTTTCCCTCATCTTTATGTACGGCTGATATTACTTTTTCTGTTCCATGCCCCTCAGCAGATGGTGCAAAAGTTTTTACAAGCCATACGGTCAATACAAGTGCAAAAGGAAGTGTGTAATAATAATCAAAAGGAAGCAATGAGCGTGATGTCTCACTATATGCCAAAACATTCAAAAATCCGGTAACAGTTGCACCAATGAGAATTCCTATCAAGGAAGACAAAAGCACCCATTTTGTTACACTGAAAAGAATAGCGGTCTGTTCTGTTATATGTTCCTGTATCATCCCATTTTCTACTTTGAAGTCTTTGGCAAGATTATAACAAAGTTTGGAAAAAAAACTAGCTTACTATATCACTATAATCATATTTTGCAGTATCCAAATAATATTTGTTGCCAATTACTACAATTCTTTCATCTTTTTTAGCACTCTTTTTAAACTTAGCTTTTAGTTTTTTTATCTTTTTATCTGAAAAGTTTTGCTTTTTAAGATATTTTTTGAGTGAGATGACATTACTTGCTGTATCTTCAACTTCGGCTTCAAGCGTCTCTTCTTCTTGAAATTCAGCAGGTGCATTCAGCATAAACTTCGATGATATACTGTTCAAAATACTTTTAAGCTGCTCATCTTTTTCTTTATAAATTCTTTCTATCTTTTCACGCTCTTCTATGAGCATCTGCTCTTTTTGGTCTCTGAGAGTTCTTGTTTCATTTTCCAAAGTATCTACACGTGACTGCAGTTTTTCATTTTGTTCTTCAAGCAGCTTATAGTATCTGTCATTGCTTAGTGCATTGCGTCTTGGCTGGGCAGCTCTTTTAGGTCCTGATTTTGCCTGTTTTTCATCAACTATAACCATCTTTACATCGTTTTCTATAACACTTTGCAGTGAACCACGTCGTATGCGGTTATGAATGGCCTCTTTTGAAACACCAAAATACATTGCCGCATCATTTACACTCATTTTTTTCATCTGTTCTTCCCCTGTTATCGCATATTTTCAAAAACAAGAGGTGCTTCCCAGTCGCCTTCTCTTACCATCTTCATCACTTTTTGCAGATCATCAAGCTTGGCACCTTTAACACGGATGGAATCACCTTCTATCTGTGCATTGACCTTAAGCTTCATTTTTTTAATATCTGCTGTGATTTTCTTGGCTTCTTTTGACTCGATGTAGTCCACAATCTTAAAAGTTGCCTTGCGTGTTCCTCCGCTTGCATCTTCTACGCGAAGTTCATCCAAAACCTTTGATGAGAGCCCCTGTTTTAAGAGTTTTGCTATAACAATGTCTTTAAGTGCATCAAGTTTGTTATCACTCGAAGCGACAAGCACTAACACTTTTTCCTTTTCTTTTAGATTCACTTCATAAGTTGTTCCCTTGAAGTCATAACGGTTAGAGACTTCTCTCTCTACGAGATTGATTGCGTTTTTGAGGTTTTGCATATCTATCTTTGCCGTTATGTCAAATGAATGCTCTTTTGCCATAATTATCCTTTTTTTGTATTAATTATAACATAGTTTGTTTGTTAGTGTAGCCAGTACACAACCGGCTACCATTTCTTCAAGTCATATATGTATTAAAAGTTATAACCCATACCGATTGTGTAACGCATAGTATTTACCTTATCATCACGGTTTGACGGAGTTGAAGCAGTAAAGTCCATATTTGTTCTCAATATGCTGACATTAGCTCTTATCTTTGGTGCAACAGCGTATGATGCAGCCACTCCGTAGCTAAGCCCTTTTGTATCCCAATCACCCCAGTCTGCGTTATACTGACCGTATTCATACCCTAACATAGCACTAACATCAGTTTTATCGTTTATAATGTATGTAACAGTTGGAAGAAAGTCTACTGAATATTCGGTAGGATTTGAAGCAGCTGTTGTCAATTGTACTGATGGATTATAGTCAAAATTCACAGTAACACCCACAGCGATAGTTTTATTAAGAGATTTCATCAATTTTCCGTTGAGATTGATACCGAAATTATTACTTTCCCAACCATCAAAGCTACGATCGATATAGGTCACCCCAACTCCAGCTTCCTGCTTGTAGTCAAAAAATGTTTCTGCTGCATTAGCCACTATTGTAATTGTCATTGCCGTTAAAGCACTAAGTACTATTTTTTTCATATATTCTATCCTTTTTGTTGTATTTATTTTTTTCTTTGAATCTTTTACAATATTTTTTTAATGTTGTTTGTCAACCCCCTGTATTATTTTATTTAGTATTTACTCATCCCATCCGTCTTTTATGTAGAGGCTGTCTAGTACTCTTTTTCCTCGCTTGAGTAGATCTTCATAGGTGTATTCTCTGGCTAAATATTGATACTTTTTTGGAAGCTTTGGGGATTTGGTGTAGATGAAAGTGATTGTTACACTTTTTGCCATTGTTCTTTCTGGATTGAATTTGTAACAAATATAAAATTTATCCCTAATTCCTCTCAATGTATTTATTGATTCTCCAACTTCACATGGATAATTTTCTTTACCATGATACTCTAGATGTAAATTTAAGTTTGTTATCTCTCCATTTTTAGACTTTATAATTCGAATATTTTTCAGGTATTTATCTTCCCCTTTGTCAAATGCTCTCTCTCTCTCTTGATATTTTCCAGTTGAAGAAGTCATATTGATGCTATAATCGATCCAACCATCTATAAACTCTGCATTAATAGAAAAACCATTACTTGAGGACATTAAACTCCAGCCTTTATTTGGCTTACTATAATCTTGTTTATATAACTTTGGTAGTAATGCACAAAAACCTTTTTTATGACATCTTGGAAAGTTCTGATTTTCAAAAGTTATAGTATAAATTGGCATTGCCATCAGAGTGTCTTTAATGATTGGATCATCATACTTTTGTTCACCGTTACTTCCGTATGGAAGCATATTTGGATGAGGGTATGAACATCCTGTTACTAAAAATAGTACAATTATTAAAGAAAATACTTTCATCTATTTTCCTCACTTCGTGTTGGGATATAAATATTTGATTTACTTGGATCTAAATGTAATTTTATATAAAAATCTTGTAGTGGTACTTGATTATTTTGATTTGTTATATCATAATAAGTACCATTTGCTGGAGTGAAACCATTATCCCCACAACCTATCACACAAGGATATCCTGAATGTGGTGAGGTCTTTTCTGGTTTATCTTGATTATTTTGTAAAGAGCCATTCATAAGTGTCGGTACTCCCCTTGTTATAGTATACCC
>JANTGW010000052.1 GCA_024762705.1 Sulfurimonas sp. | reverse complement strand
CATTGGCATTCATAAGTCCCTTCGGTGTAGCCGGTTTAGCACTTGCAAGTACCATAGGCGGCTTTGTCAGTCTCTTTTTTACGCTCAGAGTTTTTGGGTTACAAAACTTTTTTGCTATACTTCGCTCAAAAAATCTCATCTATTTGGCATTAGGTTCTGTCTTACTTGCTGTATTACTATTACTCTTAAAGGATATATTACGTGCATATATTTGATTCTGTACAAAAAACAAAACGCCTATTTACACCACTTAAAGAAGGCAAAGTCTCTTTATACGTCTGCGGGCCTACTGTGTATGATGATGCCCATCTCGGACATGCAAAATCAGCCCTTGTATTTGACCTGCTCACACGTATTTTAGAGGCAAATGGCTATGAAGTCACATATGCAAGAAATATTACCGATATAGATGACAAGATCATAAAAAAAGCTATAGAACAGAAAAAAGAGATAAAAGAGATTACCGATTTTTACACAGAGGCCTTTCATAAAGAGATGGAATCACTCGGTGTTAAAAGACCTACTATAGAGCCAAAAGCGACACAGAACCTTGATGCAATGATAGAGTTGATACAAAAGCTCATTGACAAAGGACATGCTTATCAGACACCAGAAGGCGATGTATATTTTGATACGCAAAGCGACAGTGAGTACCTGAGTCTTTCACATCGCATACAAAACGAAGAAGACAAGCAAGAACGAGTGGAGAGTTCCAGCTACAAAAAAAATCATGCCGATTTTGCACTTTGGAAAAGTGTCAAAGATGACAGCGTAACATATGAAAGCCCTTTTGGAGCAGGCCGTCCGGGTTGGCACTTAGAATGTTCTGCCATGATAGAGAAACATTTGGCATACAGTGATACACCTTTTGCCATAGACATTCATGGCGGTGGAGCCGATTTGCTTTTTCCGCACCATGAAAATGAAGCGGCACAGACACGTTGCGGAACTAACCATGCATTGGCAAATTACTGGATTCATAACGGTTTTGTAAACATCGAAGGTGAAAAGATGAGCAAGTCACTTGGAAACAGCTTTTTCCTTAAAGATGCACTCAAGGAGTATGATGGTGAAGTGCTTCGTTTTTATCTTTTAAGTACACATTACAGAAGTAATTTCAATTTTAACACGCAAGACCTTGAAGCTTCTAAAAAACGTCTTGACAAGCTTTACAGACTTAAAAAACGTTTGTTTGATCTTGCTACATGTAATGATGAGACGACATTTAAAAAAGAGCTTTTAGCTGCTCTTAATGATGACATGAACATATCTTCTGCGCTGGCTCTTATAGATGAAATGATAAGCACTGCAAATGAGACACTTGATACTGCAGGTAAACATAAACAGCTCAAACGTGAAACTATGGCAAATTTGGCTTACATAGAAGAACTTTTGGGTTTTGGCGTCCAAAACCCTTTTGAGTATTTTCAGTTTGGCATAGATGAGACAACAAAAGAGAAGATAAATACGCTCATCGCGCAAAGAAATACAGCAAAAAAAGAAAAAGATTTTGCACTCGCAGACAAACTTCGTGATGAAATCTTAGCTTACGGTGTCAATATTATGGATACCCCGCAGGGAACTTTTTGGGAAAAGGTGTAAATTGCTTATGACACTTTTAGAACTCCAACAGCATTTAGAAAAAAACTCTCTTACATGTAACCAAGAATTTAAGAGACTTTTTCATGGACGCGGAGGTTTATATGAAGGATGGAACCATCTGACAGTTGATTCTATAGATGAGATATTAAGCGTAGCACTTTATTTTGAAAAAGAGAATGAAAATGAACTCATTGAGATGCTCAAAGAGTTTACATGTAATACTAAATATAAAACACTTGTTGTACAAAGAAGATACCTTCAGGGTGCACCAAGCGAAGTTTTAATAGGTGAACTGCCTGAGGAATTACATGTAGTCGAAAACGGTATGAAGATTAAACTTAATCTGCTTTCAAATAAAAACAGCGGTTATTTCCCGGACATGAAAAATGGTCGTGCTTTTGTAAAAGAGATAGCAAAAGACAAACATGTGCTCAATCTTTTTTCCTATACATGTGCCTTTAGTGTTGCGGCAAAGATAGGCGGAGCAAAAAGTGTTGTCAATGTCGATATGAGCAAGGGTGCGTTAAAAACAGGGATGGCCAACCACTCTTTAAATAATCTTGACCCAAAAGGGGTAAGTTTTTTACCCTACAATATTTTAAAATCCTTTTCTTCACTCAAACGTAAGGGGCCTTATGATCTCATCATCATAGACCCTCCGAGTTTCCAGCGTGGAAGCTTTGAAGCCACAAAGGATTATGAAAAACTCATAAAAAAACTTCCTCAAATCGCTTCACAAAACTGTACAGTGCTATCGTGTCTTAATTCTCCCGAGTTAGAGAGCAGTTTTATCATAGATATGATGAAACGATGGGCGCCAAGTTTTACTTTTGTGCAACGCCTTGAAAACCTTCCGGAATTTGCAAGTGCAGATGAAGAGAGAAGTCTTAAAAATCTTGTTTTTCAACGCTCTATCACATAACTATCACAATAACAATCATAAATGAAACTTATTAAAATCATAAATAAATTTTAAATACTTCTTAAGTTTCATTTGCATATTATATTTACATGAAAACAAATATCAAAAAGTTTTTCAAAGCCATTTTCTATTTATATTACGATGGGTTTACAAATATGAAAACAGGAAAAACACTTTGGATTCTCATAGCTGTCAAACTGTTCGTCATGTTTGCCATTGTAAAATGGCTTTTTTTTCCAAATATATTGCAAGAAAACTTCACTACAGACAAACAAAGAAGTCAATATATTTTACAACAACTCACAAAGGAGAACTAATATGGAACACACTGATATACTCGTAGATTGGTCGCGTGCACAGTTCGCTCTTACGGCTCTGTACCACTGGCTTTTCGTACCGCTTACTTTAGGTTTGACATTTATCGTTGCTATCATGGAGACCATCTATGTAAAAACAGGTGATGAAAAGTGGAAGACTGCTACAAAGTACTGGATGGGACTTTTAGCGATAAACTTCGCAATCGGTCTTGCTACCGGTATTATCATGGAGTTTGAATTTGGTACCAATTGGTCAAACTATTCATGGATCGTTGGAGATATTTTTGGCGCACCGCTTGCTATTGAAGGGCTTATGGCATTCTTTATGGAATCTACTTTCTTTGCCGTAATGTTCTTCGGATGGAATAAAGTCAGTAAAAAGGCCCATCTTCTTTCAACCTGGCTCGTTGCTATAGGTTCTAACCTTTCTGCACTTTGGATATTGGTTGCAAACGGATGGATGCAACACCCGGTCGGCATGAAGTTCAATCCCGATACTGCCAGAAATGAGATGCAAAACTTTTGGGATGTCTTTTTAAACCCAAATGCCGTGAGTAAGTTCTTACATACTGTCAGCAGTGGATACGTTCTTGCTTCTTTGTTTGTTATCGGTATCAGTGCATGGTATCTTTTGAAAAAAAGAGACACGCAGTTTGCAAAACGCAGCATTATCGTAGCTTCTAGTTTCGGACTCATTACTTCGATCTTCTTACTGACTACCGGAGATGAATCAGCACACCAGGTAGCTCTCAATCAACCAATGAAACTTGCAGCGATGGAAGGTCTCTATGATGGTGAAAAGCGTGCAGGTATCATTGCATTTGGTGTTTTAGACAACGCCAAAGAGATAGGAGATGATATCGATCCTTTTCTTTTCAGTTTTGAAATTCCGGGAGCACTTTCATTTTTGGGTTACCATGACCTCAATGCTTTTGTACCGGGAATCGATGATCTCGTACAAGGTAATAAAGAACATAATATCATGTCCATTCCAGAGAAAATGGAAAAAGGAAAAATTGCTGTTGCCGCTTTAAGTGCTTACAAAAACCTCAAAAAAGAAGGCAATTTACCTGAGGCTTCAAAAGCATTGAAGACCTTTGAAGAAAATCAAGCGTATATGGGATACGGATACCTCAAAAAACCTGAAGATGCAGTGCCGAACGTCGCACTCAGTTTTTACAGTTTTCATACAATGGTCGGTTTAGGAACATGGTTTTTGATCCTCTTCTTAATTTCGCTGTATTACTCGATGACCAATGAGATGCATAACAAAAAGTGGCTGCTGTATTTAGCTGTCGCTACTATTCCTTTAGGGTATGTTGCACAAGAAGCAGGATGGATCGTTGCAGAAGCAGGACGTCAGCCTTGGGCAATTCAAGATCTGCTTCCAGTTGGAATGGCCGCTTCAAATATAGCTTCAACAAGTGTCATGATCACTTTTTGGTTATTTGCAGTTCTTTTTACTGCTTTGCTTTTAGCAGAAATAAAAATCATGTTAAAACAGATAAAAATCGGGCCGGAGGGACATTAAGATGTTTGATTTACTAACTTTACAACAATATTGGTGGTTCTTGATAAGTCTTTTAGGTGCACTATTTGTGTTTATGACCTTTGTACAAGGTGGACAGACACTCCTTTATACATTGGCAAAGACAGAAGATGAAAGAGACGTTTTAGTAAACTCACTTGGAAGAAAATGGGAACTGAGTTTCACAATGCTTGTGATGTTCGGCGGTGCTCTTTTTGCAGCAATGCCGCTTTTTTATGCAGTGAGCTTTGGCGGTGCTTACTATGTCTGGATGGCAATACTCTTTTGTTTCATCATTCAGGCAGTTGCGTATGAGTATAGAAAAAAACCTGACAACCTTTATGGTGAGCGTTTTTATGAAATATTTCTTTATATCAACGGTTCATTAGGTGTGTTCTTAATTGGTGTAGCTGTCGCAACGCTTTTTTCAGGTGGAAATTTTATTGTTAATGAATATAACTTATCACAATGGACAATGAAAAGCTATGGCTTGGAAGCACTTCTTAACCCATTTAATGTCGCATTTGGGCTCATGTTAGTATTTTTAGCCCGCATCCAGGGTGCACTATATTTTTTCAACAATGTAAATGTTCCGACAATATCCCAAAGAGTCAAAAAAGTAGTTTTGACAAACTTTGCAATGTTCTTGGTACTCTTTTTATATGTGACTGCCACTATATTGTTTATGGACGGTTTACGATATGATCCGAAAACATTTGTTGTAAGTGTTGAGGATATGAAATTTTTACACAGTTTTATGGATATGCCTCTTTTAATTGCTATTTTACTTCTTGGTATTGTTTCACTACTTTATGGAGTATATATAGCACTTAAAAAGAATGCACAAAAAGCCATCTGGTTCACCGGTTTAGGCGTTGTTCTCACTGTTCTTGTTCTTTTTTTGATATTAGGACTTGATTATTCGGCATATTATCCGTCTTTGGCTGATATACAAAGTTCACTGACCATACAAAACAGTTCAGGAAGCCAGTATACATTAGAAGTAATGAGTATAGTGTCAGCATTAGTTCCTGTCGTACTGCTTTACATTATCTTTGTTTGGCGTTCAATGGACAAAGCACAAATTACCGTTGATGAAGTCAAATCTGACGCACATCATTACTAAGGGAGAGAATATGGAATATTTAGCAGAATCGATCTGGTATATGGGCTGGCCCGTACTTATTTATGTGTCTTATAAGTTTGTAGCGTTAAACCTTCACCACTATAAAAAAATGGAAAGGTTAGAGGAGCTAGAAGAGCTCCATGCAAAAGCTGCCAAAGAATAGGCAGCTTAAGAGTCTATTCACAGTAAGTTGCCAAAAGACCTTCTTTTAATGCCTTATAGGTTTCTTCACCTTTGAGTTTTTTCACAATTTTTAGACCAAAACACAAAGCCGTTCCAGGTCCCCGTGACGTCATAACATTTTCATCTTCAACGACCATTGCTTTATCACCCATGTATCCTTCTTGTCGTATCTGCTCTTCGACAGATGGGTAACAGGTGTATTTTTCTTTGAGTACACCGGCTTTGTTCAATGCAAAAGGTGCTGCACAGATTGCACCTATGTTTTTTCCTTTTGCATCCATTTCACGTAACAGGGTTTGTACATGTTCATCCTCTGCCAGTGCATTTGTTCCACCCCATCCTCCTGGAAGAACTATCATATCTATCATATCCGAAGTAATATTCCTAAGATCATACTCAGCCTGAACAGTTATGCCATTTGCACCTTTTACAAGCATATTATCATTGAGTGAAGCCACAATAACCTCTATCTCTGCACGTCTTAAAACATCTATGATACTCACAGCTTCTATCTCTTCAAATCCATTTGCCAGTGGGATCAAAATTCTACTCATAATAAACTCCTTAGATCAATATAAAATTCTAACATCATTTGATTAACAGTAAATTAAGGACATCCAAAGAACATTACTGATATGATATTAGCAAAAGTTAATTTTTGTTATAAACAGGAAAAATTATGTTCAAACAACTCTGCTTCTTGTTCTTAGTCTCTGTATCTTTTATCGGTTGTAGTTCCGAAAAAGAAAACCCCATTGTGATCTCTACGAATGAGTGGATAGGCTATGCCCCTCTTTTTTATGCCAATGAAAACAGAGAACTAGATAAACTCGGCTTTAAACTGGTTAAGAATGTTTCTTTGGCAGAAGCAGCAAACCTGTATGCTGTCGGTAAGGCAGATATAGTAACAACAACACAGCATGAATACCATACTCTGCAACATGAAACACATGACATTGTACCTGTGATACTTATGGACCGTTCAAATGGTGGAGATATGGTTCTCTCAAACAGATCTATTGCAAGATTGCAAAAAAGTGAAAAGATATATACCTATTTGGAAATTGACTCTATAAACCAAGAGATTTTACTCGACTTTATGAAGCATAATAATCTAGATAAAAATAAAATAATCTTTATTAACCGCGACCAAAGACAAATTCAAGATATACGCAATGATCCAACAAAAGATATACTCATAGTCACTTACAGCCCATACAACCTCTCTTTAGAACAAAAAGGTTTCAAGGAGCTAGCATCAACCAAAGATATTAATAGTATTATAGTCATTGATGCTTTATGTGCAAGACAGAGCATCGTAAAGAATGACAAAAAAAGGCTTAAAGCACTAAAAAAAGTTTTGGACAAAGACATTGATGACATTATGCAAGATCCAAAGGCTTCTTATGAAAAAGTTGCTAAATATCTCTCGAACATTAGTTATGAAGAGTATCTTGACTCCTTAGCACAGATCAAATGGATAAATAAACCTTCAAAAGAACTGCTTAACTATATACGTAAATATGGATAT
>JANTGW010000051.1 GCA_024762705.1 Sulfurimonas sp. | reverse complement strand
GAAGGTTTTGCCCGCAATAAATCTGTTCACTATATGAAACATCCAAAACAGCTGCAATCCGATATTGAATTTCTGACCAGTTTTATAAAAAATATTTCAAAATCATGGGGTAAAGAAAATGTAATAATTCCTCAAAAAAGAGAGTACGTAAAATATCTGCAAAGCTATAGAAGCAGGGCAGTGATAGATTTTACCAAAGGTATTGTCCGGGTGGAAACACTCGGGAATAAAGAGGATTTAAAAAAGAGTATAGTCACTACATTATTGTTACCAGATGATCCAAGAAGTGTAGATTTGTTTGGAAGTAAAGATTCTCAGTTAGGAGGAATGCCTTATCTTTTTGGAGAAGTAAAAGATGATATGAATAAAAATATCCGCTATCAATGGAGAGCGAATAGATATGCCGGTATTTTGCTTCAAAACAATTATAAAACAGCTATGATCAAACGTAATGGAAAACCTGTAAAAATCAGTTATGTTGAGTTTCCTATGGTTCGTGATCATGCAGATATAAGGGTTGAAAAATTTAAACCATTAGTAAAAAAATATGCTAAAAAATACAATATCAGTGAAAATTTAGTTTATGCTATTATTGAAACAGAAAGTGATTTTAATCAATTTGCCGTAAGTAGTGCTGGTGCTTACGGACTAATGCAAATCATGCCTAAAACGGCTGGGCGTGATGCATATTTACATGTAAAAGGTAAAAAACATACTCCATCTAAATCTTATCTATTCGATGCAAATAATAATATTGAATTGGGAGTGGCCTATTTAAATATATTAAATAGAAAATATCTTACAGGTATCTATCATCCTGTTTCTCGTGAGTACTGTGTGATTAGTGCTTACAATACAGGTAGCGGAAATGTTTTAAAAACATTTAACAGAGATAGAGGCAGAGCAAAAAAGACTATTAACTCTTTGACACCAAATATCGTTTACACAAAGTTACGTAAGAATCTTCCTTATAAAGAAACTCGTGATTACCTAAAAAAAGTTGTAAACGCTAAAAAAAAGTTTGTAAGCTTGTAACATATAATTAGTTTGCTTTTGGCAAGCCAAATTTCTGAGTGACCAATTCACCTTCTTCATTGAAAAATAGGTAATACAATAGATCTTTTTTGACACTTAAATCTGCAAGATATCTTAATGCAAGATTTGCCTGCAGAGATGCTATATGCATCACTATCGGAGCTGCAATACCTGCTGGAGTTTTTTGTATGATTTTGAAGGAGTCGTTAAATGATGATTCATCAAAAAAACAGACCTGTCCATGAAATGATTCTACACTGCCGTAAATCCAAGGAGTATTTACTTTTTTTGCATAAGTGTTGATTTCTCCACGAGTTGGAAGGTTATCGGTCGCATCAATTATAAGGTCAACCGAAATATTTTTTTTGCTCCACTCTTCAAAGTTACAATCATGTGCAATAGCCTTAGTAAAGGGGCATCTCTCTTCTATGATCTGAGCATTGATTTGTGCTTTATTTTTGCCTTCATCACCCACCTTAAAAGCAATTTGTCTATGAATATTGTGTACACTAACTTCATCAAAGTCGACTATATGAATTTCACCGATTCCTGTTGCTCCAAGAGCAAAAGCAAGAGAAGAACCTAGCCCTCCGGCCCCAATGATTGCTATTTTTTTAGTTTGGAGATTCTTTTGTGTTTCTTCTCCCCAAAGCTGTACCTGTCTGTGAAAATATTGCATCATGATAAATCCTTTTTTAAGTTCGTTTACTTATAGCTTCTTTAAATCCCCAAGTTCTTCTAGCACGAACTACATCAGTATGACTCATGTCAACTATCATTAGTTCTTCAGTGTTTCCCAAATGGTTAAGAAGTTCTCCATTAGGTGATGCCAAAATAGAATCACCATAAAACTTCCATGTAAACTCTTTGTCTTGGTACTCGCCGATTCTGTTTGCCCGAAGTATGTACATATTGTGTGTAAATGCTCTTGTTATCACCAAAGCTTTCCATCTTTCATAAGACTCAAAAGTTGAAACACTTGGAACCAATAGACAATCTATATTTTTATTACTAAGTTTAGCAAAAAATTCATCAAAATGGAGTTCAAAACCATTCATGGCTGCAAATTTAAAACCATCTACTTTAAAAATCATGGGTGATTGAAGTTGTAAAGAGTTATTGGCAAAAAATTTTTCTTCATTCCAATGTGCATAGTTAATGAGGATTTGCTGGTTATAGTAAGAGGTAGATGAGGGGGCAAACTTGGTTATGCATTTGTAAATTTTGTCTTTTTTAACAATAACAAGCGGAGCAATTATATACATCTTGTATGTTAAAGAAAGTTCTTTTAAAATTTTAATTTGATGTAGTGCCTGTTCTTTTATCATAGAAAGAGACATACTCTCAAGCTCTTTAAAAAATGGATTGAGCACATATTCTCCTAACAGCAGTACTTTTACCTTTTTTTTACTGGCAATTCTTACATAATTATACAGTTTTGTAGAGCTCATGCCCTGAGCATTGAGTTGTAAAACTGCTGCTCTCATTGCTCGGTTTTTATATTTTGAATTTTAAGCTGGGCCTCTTCGAGCATTTTCTGTGCATCAGTGAGTTCTTTCATCCCTTTTTCATAAGCTTTAACACTCTCTTCAAGCGTGATTTCTGGGTTCATCAGAGTTTCTAGAATCTCTTTGGCACTTTGGAGTTTTGTTTCAAATTTTTCTTTAGCCATTGAGTGCATCCTTTATGTTTTTTTCAAATTTGTCCAACTCAACTAAAAATGAGTCATGACCATAGTCGCTGTCAATATCTATGTATTGATAGTTTTTATTCCCGATTTTTTGTAATTCTTGGGATATTTCAAGCATTTCAGTATTTTTAAATAATAAATCATTTTTAAAACTTATAAGATAAAGACTAGAAGTAATTTTCTTAAGGGCTTCTTCTAAAGAATCAAAACCTCGCGATAAGTCATATATGTTTATAGCTTTTGTAATGTAAAGGTAAGACAATGGGTCAAACCATTTTGTAAAATTATAACCATTATATTCTAAATAGGATTCAACCTGAAACTTTCCAAAGAGTTCATAAAGTCCATCTGTAAGTTTATATTCTCTACCGAATTTTTCACGCATAGATTCAGGCGATAAAAAGCTGATATGCCCTGCCATTCGGCCAACTGCCATACCGGAAAGACCTTGCTCTTTTAAAAGCTCAGGGTCATAATAACCTTGTTTAAAGTCCGGATCATTAAGTATGGATTCTTGAGCAACTTTATTAAAGGCTATTGCCCATGGCTGTGTTGCATGTGTTGTTGCCATTGCTATGATTTTAGTGGCAAAGTTCGGATAATGTATGGCAAATTGTAGAGCCTGCATACCACCCATAGAACCACCGACTATGGCATGTACTCTATGAATGTCAAGTCTGTCAAAAAGAATGCGCTGTGCTTTGACCATGTCTTTTATGCTGACAACCGGAAATTTATAACGGTATGGCTCATGATGAGGGTGCTGCATGCTCATAGGCCCGGTTGAACCAAAACAACTTCCAATAACATTAGAGCATATGACAAAATATTTATCTGTATCTATTGCCTTGCCAGAGCCAATAAGACCATCCCACCAGCCAGGTTTTGTTTCACCTTCATATAAGCCTGCAGCATGATGAGAACCTGTAAGTGCATGACATACAACAACTACATTGCTTTTGTCTTCATTTATAGTTCCATAGGTTTCATATGTAATATCATAGGGTTCTAAAATACGTCCGCTCTCAAGATAGAGAGGGTTTGTAAAATGTTCCGTATGTGTTTGCAGGTTTAAAGACAAGGTGATTGCTCTCCGAAAATTAGTAATGGTATTTTAGCAAAAGAGTCTTAATTATGCTTCAAGTGCCTGTTTCATATCTTCTATTAAATCCTTAGCGCTCTCTAAACCACATGAAATTCTTATAAGACCTTCTGGAACTCCACAGGCAGTCAACTCTTCGTGAGAGAGTTGTTGGTGTGTTGTAGAAGCAGGATGGGTAATAATTGATTTTGAATCTCCGATATTGACAACAAGTGAATAAAGCTTCGTTGCATTTACTATTTTTGTGGCTTCTTCAAAATTTTCAACCTCAAAGCTAAGAAGTCCGCTGCATAGTCCGTCTTGGAAATATTTTTGGGCATTTTTATAGTTTGGATTGCTTTTTAAACCAGGATAATTTACCTTTTTTACTTTTGGATGTGACTCTAAAAATTCGGCAAGCATCAGTGCATTTTTTGAATGCTCTTTCATACGCAAAGCGAGTGTTTCTGTACCTTGGATAAAAAGCCATGAATTAAAAGGAGAGACAACAGCACCCAAGTCACGAAGAAGTGAGAGACGGGCACGGAGTGTATAAGGAGGAAGCCCTACATCTGTGTAGACAAGTCCATGATAGGAAGCATCAGGCTCATTAAAATGAGCGTATCTTGGGTTGTTTTTGAGTTTGTCAACAAGTCCTTTTCTTTCAACCATTATACCACCTATTGCAAGTCCCTGTCCTGTTGTATATTTACTGGCACTGTGTACTGTGATATCTGCGCCATATTCAAAAGGACGGCATAAAACAGGTGTAGCAACCGTATTATCCACAACAGTTAAAATATTATGCTTGTTTGCAATATTTGTAATTTTTTCTATGTCTGCAACATCAATACTTGGATTTGTTAATGATTCAAAAAATATTACTTTTGTTTTTTCATCAATGAGTGCTTCCATTTGTTCAGGTTTGTGTACATCAAAAAATCTGGCTTCAATACCAAATCGCTTGAGGGTATGTGAACTAAGCGTTAAGCTTCCACCATAGAGTTGGTTTGCGCAGACAATATTGTCTCCAGCTTGTGCAGCATTTGCAATAGCAAAAAATATGGCACTCATACCACTTGATGTCGCAATGGCAGCTTCTCCGCCTTCGAGTTGCGCAAAACGTTTTTCAAATACATCAGTAGTCGGATTGTTTAAACGTGTATAGATATTGCCAAGTTCTTTTAATGCAAAAAGGTTTGCAGCATGCTCTACGTCACGAAATTCGTAGGCAGTTGTTTGATAAATTGGAACAGCCATTGTTCCCTGTGCGTCTTTTTCATATCCTGCATGAAGTGCCAGTGTTTGTAAATCCATAGTTATCCTTTGTTTTCATTGAGTGTTTCATCTTTGATTTTTTGCAAAAATTCTAAAACATTTTCCTGGTATGCCAAGCTGTCATTATCGTATGTGAATTGTAAAAATTTACGTAGCGAATCAATATCTATTTTATTGGCATATCGAGGAACAATTTTTAATTCTTTTTGTATATTCAGGGCTAGCGAATCAATATTGAAACCATTATTTTCTTCTATTTTGGTTACAAGTTCTTTTGTTGAGAGCATAAGTAAGTTTGCTCTGTCAGTATCATTTTTGTAAACCTCCAGACCAATCTCTTTGATTAAAACATAGTTTTCAACTGCAACTTTTTCATTTACGGCAATTAATAGGGCAAAAATCTTTGCACGAAACTCCAAAGAACCGTGATGATGCACAAATAGCTCACGAAAAGCACTGAAAAAATGGTGTTTTAGTCTAAAGCTGAGTCTCATTAAATTTCCTTATGTCGTATTATACATCTAAAATGGTATAATTTCAAAAATTATTGTAATAAGGAATTTGTTTATGGGTAGAGCATTTGAATATAGAAAAGCATCAAAGTTAAAAAGATGGGGAGCAATGTCCAAATTGTTCCCAAAACTTGGAAAAGTAATTACTATGGCTGCAAAAGAGGGTGGAACTGACCCTGATATGAATGCTAAGTTAAGAACTGCAATTTTAAATGCTAAAGCTGAAAATATGCCAAAAGACAATATAGATGCAGCGATAAAACGAGCGACTGCCAAAGACAGTGCTGATATGAAAGAAGTGAACTTTGAAGGTAAAGCACCTCATGGCGTACTGCTTTTTATCGAGTGTGCTACTGATAACAACACGAGAACGGTTGCCAATGTTAAAAGTACGCTAAACAAAAATGGTGGAGAAATGCTTACAAACGGTTCATTGGAGTTTATGTTCTCACGTAAGGCTATTTTTGAGTTTCCGCTTTCAGATGATATGGATATTGAAGAGTTGGAACTGGAACTTATAGATGCAGGGCTTGAAGAGATTGAAGCTGAAGATGGTGTTGTTCTAATAACAGCTGACTATACAAGTTTTGGTACGATGAATGAAGCATTGGAAAAGATGGGTGTTGAAATTACAAAGGCTACTTTGGAAAGAATAGCCAATACTCCAATTGAAATAAGTGATGAACAACAGGCTGATGTAGATAAAATTTTAGAAAGACTTGAAGATGACGAGGATGTTCAAAAAGTTTATACAAACTTAGCATAAGAGTTACATGTACTATATAAAAAAAGAGTATAAAGATACTCTTGAGGTAAAGCAGTCCAAGTTTATTGCCTACCTCACTCCCTATAGCAACTTTGATGCATTATTGCACAAACTCAAAGAAGAACATCCAAAAGCACGGCATTTCGTAACAGCCTACAGATATTTGAATGAGTATATGCAAATTGTAGAGCATTCGAGTGATGACGGTGAACCTACAGGAACTTCTGGAAAACCTTCGTTAATGGTTTTACAAGGTAAAGAACTCATAAATATAGCTGTGGTTATTGTACGATATTTTGGTGGAACAAAGTTGGGTACCGGTGGTTTGGTCAGGGCTTATAGTGATGCCGTAAATTTTGCAGTAGAAAAAGCAGAATTACATGAGTATAAAAAAGAGGTGAGCAAAAAAATTGTTTTTAACTACAGTGATGCACGCTTTATAGATTATACATGTAGAGATCTTGGAATTGCTGTATCGGAAAAAGAGTTTGATTCACAAGTATCATATAACATTAGAGCAAGTGAGGAGAATATGAAAAAATTCCTCACTCAAATGGAGAGAGTTATTACCATAAAGGAGAAGTAGTGAAACTATCTTCTTCCTTGTACTGCATTACCCATATCCCACATAGGCAAGAAAATTCCCAGTGCGAGTAAGATGACCATAGATGCTATGAGAAGTAGCATAATAGGTTCAATTGCTTCACTTAAGCCATCTATGATTGCATCAAATCGCATTTTATAATATTCAGCTACTTTTTTAATCATAGTATCAAGAGTACCACTATCTTCTCCGGCACGAATCATTTGTATAATCATGTTTTCAAATAACCCTGTTTCTTCCAGACCTTTATTGAGTGTTCCAC
>JANTGW010000050.1 GCA_024762705.1 Sulfurimonas sp. | reverse complement strand
TAAAGCATTTTGGAGCAGAGGTCATACTTGCCGGAACAAACTATGATGAGGCCTATGCTTATGCAAAAGAGTATGGTCTTAAAAACCATTTGACTTTTGTGCATCCGTTTGAAGATGAAGAAGTTATGGCAGGGCAGGGTACGGTTGCTTTAGAGATTTTAGACAAATGCGAAGAGCTTGATGCTGTGCTGATTCCAGTCGGAGGCGGCGGTCTCATAGCAGGAATGGCCAGTGCTATAAAAGCAATAAATCCGGACATAAAAGTAATCGGTGTAAGTGCCAAAGGTGCTCCGGCATTTAAAAACTCTTTTGATTTGAAAAAGCCTATAGACTCAACGAGTGTGAGAACCATTGCAGATGGTATAGCCGTTCGAGATACTTCTCCTGTTACACTAAAGCATGTTTTAGAATGCGTTGATGAAATCATCAGCGTAGATGATGAAGAGATAGCAAGTGCCATTTTGTTTTTACTCGAAAAACAGAAGCTTGTCGTTGAAGGGGCAGGTGCTGTCGGTGTTGCTGCCTTACTGCATCATAAACTTCAGTATCTCGAAGGGAAGAATGTCGCAGTTGTTTTAAGCGGTGGAAACATGGATGTTACACTGCTTTCGGTGATCATAGAAAAAGGTCTTTTGAAGTCTCATCGTAAAATGAAGCTCACAGTTACATTGGTTGACAAACCAGGTTCTCTGATGCGTTTTACAGAGATACTGCAAGAATTAAATGCAAATATTGTTCATATCTCATATGACAGAACTTCAATATCACTCGACTATGGAGATGCCAACGTTACTGTGCATATGGAGACAAAAGGCAAAGAACACCAAGAAGAAATTAAAAAGGCTCTTGTAAAAGAGGGCTATATCAGGGCTAAATGAGATGAAGCTTGTCAACAGCAAAAGTGTAACACAACCAATAATACTATTACAAATATTGGATGATGAGACTCTTTTGGTTGTTGATTCTCAAACAACTGTACGGCAGTTTAAGCATGACAGTTTGGAATTGTTTGGCGGCTTTAAAGTAGATATACATCATGAGCGCTATAAAACAAGCGTAGTTGCCTTTAGTCAAAACGGAGAGTATCTCGCGAGTTTGAGTGAAGATTGTAGAGAATCAAGACTTTACAACACTCAAACCAAACAAATGGTGACAAAAGTTGACAGGCACCATGGAGAGGTTTCTTGTGTAGGTATAGATCCTCTTTCGAGGTATATGTTCTCATGTGGAGATGACGGTAAAACTTTTGCGATAGATGTCAAAAGCGGAAAACTTGTTTTTACCTTGCCCCATCATGCCGACACCATTAATGATATTGCATTTACAAAAAATGCAAACTGGATCGCAACGGCGAGTTATGACAGAAAAATCTCTCTTTTTAATCTCGTTACAATGTCCCCAAAAGACAAACTCATAGGCCACTCTTCTGCTGTTATAAAATTAAAGTTTTTTGGTAAAAATAAACTTGTAAGTGTAGATAAAAGCTCCAGTGCGATTATATGGGATATATATACCGGTAAAGTATTACAGCGGCTGGAGGGAATCCATGATGAAGTGACCCAGATGTGCATCAGTGATGATGAACAGTTTTTGTTTCTTGGCACAGTATTGGGATATGTACTGCTTTATGATTTACATACTTATGAACTACTATCAGGGAAATACATTAAAATAGTTTCGCCTATAACGGCTTTGACATTTGATGGAGCATTTAACTATCTTATTATCGGTACTGACGATGGCTTTTTAATGCAGTATGATGTCTATGAGGGAGAAGATAAACTAAAAACACTTTTAAAAAGTAAAGATTTTTCCCTTGCGCATAAACTCGTAGAATACAATCCTGCTCTTGCATATACAAAAGTCTATCAGCTCATATCAAATTTTTGGGAAAATGCATTAAAGCAGGCTAAGTTGGCTCTGCAAAGTGGTGACAAGAATAAAGCGATGCTTTTGCTAAACCAGTTTAAAGAGATTCCTTCCAAAAATAGAATTATTCAAAAACTTCTAAAGGATTATAGTGAGTTTGACAAATTTTTGAAGTTTGCACAAGAAGGAAAACTAGTACTGGCGTACAATCTTGCAAACACTTATCCTGTTTATAAAGAGTCAAAAATTTATCAAGCACTTGAAAAAAGATGGAAAAAAGCATTTGCTCAAGCGCAAAAATACATTTTAGAGCCCAAAGGTATACCAAAGGCCCAAGCAATTTTGGCTCCATACCGAGGTATAAGTGAAAAGACTAAGTTTATACAGGAAGTATTGGCAAAAGGTGAAATATATAAACGTTTTAAAGACGCTATAGGACAAAAAGAGTTTAGAATATGTTTTGAGCTTGTAAAACGTCATCCTTTTTTAAAAGAGTTTCCTGATTATGATGCATTGATGACATATGGAGATACTCTTTATATACAAGTGCATAAGCTTATTGAAGAGAACGACATACACTCTGCACTTAAGCTTTTACGAACATTAAAAGTTTTCAGTGATTTTGCTGAAGAAGCACAAACACTTATAAAAGAGGTAGAAAGCAAACAAAAATTTTATAAAGCGCTGGAAGAGAATGATATTGCTGTCGCTTACAACATGATGGCAGTTTCAGAAGATCTGCTTGAGACTGATGCCGGTATGGATTTGCAGGCAAAATACAACAGTGATGTTTTACAGGCCAATAAATATGCCGCACTTGGCAATGTTCAAGGTGTTTATACTGTTTTAAAGCCATATATGAAAATAGAATCAAAATACACTGCTTTGGCGACAATATTTGGATGGTGTTATATTGTGCAGCTTGAAAATGCTTTAGAGCAGAATGTCTCTCAGCAAGAGATAGAAAAAGGCATAAAAAAGTATATACTAAATTTTGGTATTCAAGACCAAATTGAAGATTTTTTTGAAACTTTTAAGCAAAAATATCCCGATTCAAAACTAAATTTTGAACTTTTGAAAAAAGGCTCACTCTCCATGTGGAGGCCTTCAATGATTGTAAAATCAATTTTAGATTAATACTTTAACCTCAATTATAGCTCTCCTGAAGTATAATTAGCGAATTTTTAAAATTATATATTATATTGAGGAGACTTTTCATGCAAATTAGTGGCGCACAGATGGTCATTGAAGCTTTAATTGCAGAGGGTGTAGACACAGTCTTTGGCTACCCCGGTGGAGCAATTATGAATGTCTATGATGAAATCTACAAACAAAATAACTTTCAACACATATTAACTCGTCACGAGCAGGCGGCTGTCCATGCTGCAGAGGGTTATTCTAAAGCCAGCGGAAAAGTCGGTGTTTCAATGATAACAAGCGGACCTGGTTTTACAAATGCAGTAACAGGTTTGGCTGATGCATATATGGACTCTGTTCCTATGGTCGTAATTTCAGGACAGGTTCCAATGAGTTTAATAGGAACAGATGCGTTTCAAGAGATAGATGCAGTCGGAATAAGCCGTTCATGTACGAAGCATAACTATCTTGTCACTGATGCAAAAGATCTTCCTCGAATACTTAAAGAAGCGTTTTACATTGCAAGAACAGGTCGTCCGGGTCCGGTACATGTAGATATACCTAAGGATGTAACTGCACAAATCGCTGAATTTGATTATGATGTGGAGCTTGATCTTGAAACATACAAGCCTCATGTCAATGGAAATCCGCGCCAAATTAAAAAGGCAATGGAGGCAATTGCAAATGCAAAACGTCCATTGTTTTATCTCGGCGGCGGTGTTATTAATTCAAATGCGGCATATGAAGTAAGAGATTTGGTTCACAAAACCGGTATTCCTGCAGTTGAGACATTAATGGCACTGGGGACACTTTCTCATGATGACAAGTTGCGCGTAGGTATGCTTGGAATGCACGGAAGTTACGCGGCAAATATGGCTATGAGCGAAACTGACTTGGTTATAGCTCTTGGTGCAAGATTTGATGACCGTGTTACAGGGAAACTAAGTGAATTTGCCAAAAATGCAGCTGTAATACATGTAGATATAGACCCTGCAAGTATTTCCAAGCTTGTAAATGCAAACTATCCGATCGTTGGTGATGTTAAAAATGTTGTAGAAGAGATGTTAAAACTGACTTCAATGGTTGACAGTGAGAAGTATGAACCATGGAGAGAAACAATAGAGAATTTTGATGAACTGCATCCTCTTACTTTCCACGAAGATACTGAGAACATTAAACCGCAATGGGTTATAAAAAGAGTAGGTGAGCTTCTTGGTGATGATGCAAATGTCTCTACTGATGTTGGACAACACCAGATGTGGGCTGCACAATTCTATCCGTTTACAAGACCTCGTCAATGGATAACATCGGGAGGACTCGGGACTATGGGCTTTGGTTTTCCTGCTGCAATGGGCGTTAAAGCGGCTACACCTGATAAAGTGAGCATAAACTTTACGGGTGATGGTTCTATTTTGATGAACTGCCAGGAACTGATGACTGCAGTAGAGAAAAAACTGCCTGTCATTAACATCATCTTAAATAACAATTTCCTTGGTATGGTTCGCCAGTGGCAGACACTTTTTTATGACAAACGTCACTCTGAAACAGATCTTTCTGTGCAACCTGACTTTGTAATGCTTGCACAGGCATTTGGCGGAATAGGGTACAGAGTATCTACAAAAGAAGAGTTTGATGCTGCTCTTAAAGATGCAGTTGAAAAAAATATTGTTGCATTTATAGATGTAAAAGTTGAAAGATTTGAAAACGTAATGCCGATGGTTCCATCAGGTGGAAGTCTGTTTAATATGATGCTGTTAGAGAAAAAGGAGAGTAAATAATGAATGACAATGAAAGAAGAGTAGTTTCGGTTATCGTTGTGAATGAAGCGAGTGTTTTATCTCGTATTACTGACCTTTTCTCAGGACGTGGTTATAACATCACATCTTTGACAGTTGCACCGATTCCTGACAGTAAATATTCTCGTTTGACGATTGTTACATCAGGGTCTGTTCGCATCATTGAGCAGATTACAAAGCAGCTTCACAAGCTAATTCCGGTTTTACGTGTCTATGAGCATGCCGACTTAGTTGAAAAAGAGATGGCACTTGTCAAATTTCCGATCACAGAAAACATAAGCGACATCAGTGCGATTTGTGATGCATATAATGGAAAAATCGTCAATGTCGGAAATGATGTTGTAATTACTATGGTCGCAGATGAGCCAAAAAGAGTTGATCATTACCTAGAAGCGATCAAAAAATATAATCCAAAAGAGATAGTAAGAAGCGGCGCTGTTGCGTTAGAGAGATAAAACAATGAAGCTGAGTCAAATAGCTTCAATTTTAGAGTGTGATTTCAGTGCCAATGATGTAGAAATTTCAGGTATGAATACACTTAAAGATGCAAAAGGAGATGAAGTTTCTTTTGTGTCAAACTCAAAATATGTCAAAGACCTGGAAAATACAAAAGCCGCTGCAGTTATACTCTCTGAAAATTTGGCAGATAAACTTCCTGTCGGGTGTGTACCTTTAGTTACCAGCAATCCATATTGGTCTATGGCAATTCTTTCAAAATATTTCGCACCTCCAATAGAAGATAATTCTCTGCCGATGCCGAAAATAGGTAAAAATTGTACTATTTCTTCTAAAGCGGAAATTGCCAATGGTGCTGTTATCGGCGATAACTGCACCGTTTTGGCGCATGTATACATTGGAGCAAACAGTGAAATAGGGGATAATACAATACTGTATCCAAATGTTACAGTTTATAGAGACTGTAAAATCGGCAATGATTGTATGGTACATGCAAATACTGTTATCGGCTCAGATGGCTTTGGATTTGCTACAAATGAAAAGGGTGAGCACAAAAAGATTTATCAAAATGGCAATGTAGTACTTGAAGATGATGTGGAGATAGGAAGTAACACAAGTATAGACAGGGCTGTTTTTGGAAGTACGCGTATTAAGAAAGGTGTACGCATAGACAATCTTGTGCAAATTGGTCATAATTGTGAAATAGGCGAATACAGTGTACTTGTTTCACAAGTCGGGCTTGCTGGCTCAACCAAACTTGGCAGAAATATTGTCATGGGAGGACAGTCTGCAGCCGCAGGACATCTTGAAATTGCACCGTTTTCCAAATTTGCTGCTAGAAGCGGTATTACGAGTTCTATAAAAGAGCCTGGCAGGACATATGCAGGATTTCCTTTGATGGATCACAGACTATGGCTTAAACTTCAGGCAAAACTTGCTAGACTTATCAAGTAAAAAATAAACCAAGGAGTTAATATGTCAAAAGTTATACCATTAAGTGGGACAAAGCACGGTGTAATATCTGTTACAAAGATCAATGAACCATATGGTGAAGGAAGTGGTACTGTTGCAAGTATAGGTATTTCACTCTCAGGTGACGCAGAAAATCCAGAGTGGAAAGTTCATATTCCATTAGATAATTTAGATGAAGTCATTAAGGCCTTATCTGAGCTGAAGTAGGTTAATCCCTACTTAGCTTTGAGTTCTTGAATGAACTCGTCAATTCTTTTAATACCTTCTCTTATACTTGCAATACCAGTAGCAAAACTAAATCTAAAATAGCCTTCACTGCCAAAACCAACGCCAGGAACGACTGCTACGCCTTTTGAAGCTAAAAGTTCTTTTGCAAAAGTAAGTGAGTCGTTACTGACTTCTTGAATATTTACAAACAAATAAAAAGCACCATCTGGTTTTAAAACACTCAGACCGTCAACTTCATTAAAGAGTTTAACTGCTTCATCCCGACGTTTAGAAAACTCCTGTCTCATCATTTCTATATCATCATCTGCACTGCCGTCAAGTCCTGCAATGGCAGCATACTGTGTCATCGTATTGATGTTTGATGTGCTTTGTGACTGCAGCTTTTTTGAAGCTTTTATTATCTCTGTATGATGTGCAGCCATATAGCCAAAACGCCAGCCTGTCATAGCAACAGATTTACTTAAACCATTAATGGTGATAGTTCTTTTAAACATGTCTTCACTTATCGCTGCTGCAGAGGTAAATTCACCATCATACACGAGTTTTTCATACATTTCATCACTCGCTACTAAAACATCAGTTCCTTCAAGGATTTTTGCCAAAGCAGTAAGTTCTTCTTTTGAATAAACGGCACCAGTAGGGTTTGAAGGTGTAGTAAGTACTATCATTTTAGTCTTTGGTGTTAGTGCATCTTGTAACTGTTGAGGAGTGATTTTAAATGCTGTGGCATCGCTTGTCTGAATCTCAACAACTGTCCCGTCAAAATACTTTACAAGC
>JANTGW010000049.1 GCA_024762705.1 Sulfurimonas sp. | reverse complement strand
TAGCAATTTCAGCGTGAGTCATATCTTTAACGATTTTTGATTTACCCATAGCATGCTTTTCCCAGTTAGCACCATGACATGCTGCACATGCTTTTCCGTTTACTGCAGCAGATGCAGCTGTTACTAATGCTAATGTAGCTATTGAAGCGATTACTATTTTTTTCATTTTATTTCCTTAAGTTTAAATTCAATTTATATTATATTGCTTAAAGTCTTAAATACTTGTTAATGAATTTAAAGGTATCATTTTATTAAAATTAATTACAACGGGTGTGAAGATGCGATACATAGAAGATGATTTAAAAGATAAAACTATACTGATTACCGGTGGAGCTGGGTTTATCGGCTCAAATTTGGCATTTTACTTTCAAGAGAATCATCCGGATGCAAAAGTGGTAGTACTAGACAGTTTTAGAAGTGGAGAGACACTCAGCAACGGAAACCTGAAAAGCTTTGGACATTTTAAAAATCTTATAGGTTTTAGTGGCGAAATAATCAGCGGCGATATAAACGATAAAGATTTGTTGCTTGATCTGGAAGTCAACTATGATTTTGATTATATCTTCCATGAAGCGGCCATTTCTGATACAACGGCACAAGAGCAGGATTTGATGATTAAAACGAATGTCAATGCCTATAAAGATCTGCTTGATTTAGCAGTAGCACACAATGCGAATATGATCTATGCATCTTCTGCAGCAACCTATGGAAATGCAGAATCTCCACAGCGTATTGGAAGAGAAGCACCGAACAATGTGTATGGCTTTTCAAAACTCTCTATGGACCATTTAAGTCGTGAGTATATGAAGGAGTGTGACATTAACATTGTCGGGCTTCGTTATTTTAACGTTTATGGTGCGCGTGAGTATTTTAAAAATACCACAGCTTCTATGGTACTGCAGTTTGGACATCAGATACTTGCAGGAAAAAACCCTAAATTGTTTGAAGGGAGTGATAAAATTCTTCGTGATTTTATCTATATAGAAGATATCATACAGGCAAACATCAAAGCAATGACTCCAAATACAAATGGTATTTACAATGTTGGAACAGGAAAAGCCAGAAGTTTTCAAGATATAGTCGATATTTTACAAAAAGAGCTGGGGACATCACTGGAGTGTGAATATATACCCAATCCTTTCATTGGTTCTTACCAGTTTCATACGGAAGCAGATATAGAAACGACGAAAGAAGCTTTAGGTTATGAACCTCGTTTTGAGATGGAAGAGGGAATAAAAGCTTATGTACCTGAAATAAAACGCATATATGAGACAGAAGTAAAATAGATGCAGGTATTTAAAGAGGCAAAGCCAAATATTTTAGTCGTCGGTGACTTGATGATTGACCACTATTTGTGGGGAAGTTGTGAGCGTATATCTCCCGAGGCACCTGTACAGGTTGTAGATATTGCCAAAGAGACAACAGTACTTGGTGGAGCAGGCAATGTTGTGAACAACTTAAATGCTTTGGGTGCGAATGTTAGTGTCAGCAGCGTAATGGGTGATGATGACAATGGTAAAGAGCTTGTAAAAATGCTGCATGACATTAATGTTGATACGCAAAATCTCATTATTGAAAAGGGTAGAAAAACATCGAAAAAGAGCCGTGTTATCGCCGTTTCTCAGCAAATTTTGCGATATGATAAAGAAAGCAAAGAAGATATACGTAAAGAGAGTGCCGAACAGATTTTAGATACGCTTTGTAAAACTATTAGCTCTTATGATATTGTAATTTTATCGGATTACGGCAAGGGTGTTTTGACGCCTGAACTTTCACAAGGTGTTATAAAACTGGCAAAAGAACATGGTGTGAAAGTTTTGGTTGACCCAAAAGGTAAAGATTTTACAAAATACCGTGGTGCTTATCTTCTTACACCAAATAAAAAAGAGGCAATTTTAGCAACAGGTATAGATATTAAAGATGAAGCGTCTTTAAAAGAAGCGCTGTTGAAGCTCAAGAATGAGTGCGAACTGGATGTGTCGTTGATTACACTATCAGAAGACGGAATAGCTACTTATGAGAAAGAGGTTAAAGTTTTTCCGACTGTTGCCAAAGAGGTATTTGATGTAACAGGTGCGGGTGATACGGTCATTGCTTCTATTGCCTTTGCTCTAAGTATAGGTAGAAGTCTGGAAGAAACAGCGGCCTTTGCTAACCTTGCAGCAGGTGTTGTTGTCGGTAAAATCGGTTCAGCAACTGTAACTATAGATGAAATAGAAGACTATGAGGCATCTTTACATAAAAGCACTTCGGATGCACATATAAAAAGTTTTGAAGAGATTGATGCAATTGTACAGCGATATAAACAAAACGGCAAAAAAATAGTCTTTACAAATGGATGTTTTGACATTTTACATGTAGGACATGTAAAATACCTGCAAATTGCAAAAAGTTTTGGCGATGTACTAATAGTCGGACTCAATTCAGACGAATCAGTTTCTCGCTTAAAAGGTCCAAGTCGTCCTGTAAATTCGGCAGAGGACAGAGCTTATCTGTTGGCTGCGCTTGAAGCAGTCGATTTTGTTGTACCATTTGAAGCAGATACGCCTTATGAGTTGATTAAGATGATAAAACCGGATGTATTGGTCAAAGGCGGGGATTATGAAGGTAAAGAGGTTGTCGGCACGGAATTTGCTGGTGAATTGAAACTGGTTGACTTTGTCGATGGCAAAAGTACAACGAAAACCATAGAAAAAATACAAGGAAAGACATGTTAAGAAAAATTACTTTAATGGCAGCATCCGCTGCAGCAGCCTTTGCAATGAACAGTGCAGGTATCAACATAAACAATGAAGATTTGGAGTTAAATGCTAATTTTGATATTGGACAATTTAATGAAAATGTTGAACCTGAAACAATGTATGTCGGATTGAAGTTTTTAGATGCTGACAATAATAATAAAATAAATGATGATGCGCTTATTGAATTTGGTTTTTTAATGAAAAAAGCGATGGGCGATAGCGGTTTAGATGTAGGACTGGGTGTAAAAGCAAACTATACGCAAGATTATATCACTTTGCCTTTGGGGATTGTTTTTGATTATGCTCTGCCAGTTAATACTGTTGTTCCTATGTCATTGGGAGCTGATGTTTATTATGCGCCTAAAGTATTAAGCTTCAGTGATGCAAGTAGATATTTTGAATACAGATTTGAATATGATGTTGAAGTCATTGATCATGGGCATGTTGTGCTTGGTTATAGAAATATAAAGACAAAATACGATGATGCTAGAAGAAACTTTACATATAACGAATCAATGTATATAGGATTCAATTTCGAATTTTAAACTTCTAATTTTTTTACAGCTTCTATAACTTCAGAAGCTGTGATCCCTTTCATGCAGTCGTGATGTTTGAGGGGGCACTCTCTTTTCATACACGGACTACAATCAAGCTCGTGTCTTACTATAATACTTTTTTCATTTTTCCATTGTGAGGTCTCTTTATATTTCGTAGGACCAAAAATAGCAACCGTAGGTACCTGATAGGCAGCTGCAACATGCATTGGTCCACTGTCATTTGTTATAAACAGCGAACATCCACCAATGTTGGTACATAACTCCTGGATATTTGTTTTTCCTGCTAAGTTTTTGAAGTTCTTTACATGTAAAGCCGTGAGATTATCTTCTATCTCTTTCGCCATTTCTACTTCATTTGGTCCGCCGAAGATTATAATGTCGAATTTGTCTTTGTAAAAGGCTGCGACCTGAGCAAACCTTTCCGGGTACCATCTCTTTGCACTGCCATAGGTTGCTCCGGCATTTATACCAAGGGTTGGTTTGTCAAATTTTTTAGGTTCTATGTAGAGTTTTAAAGGCGGAATCTCTTGGTTGAAATTATGGACATCAGCCATAGCGATCTGTGTATACTGTTTTACTAAATGCTGGTCTGTTTTTATCTTTGGTGTATGTGAGAGGAGGAGCCTTGAATGCCAAGATCTTCTTGCACAGCAGATAACAGTACCTGTAAAACGTAGCAATAAAGAAGAGTAAATCTGGTCTCTAAAACTGACAGCCATGTCAAAACTACTTAGCTCTTTTGCCAGTTTGTAAGTGGCTAAAAGTCGTGAAGGTGCTTTTTTGGTTTCATCGACTATAGCTCGTTCACATAAAGGGTGGTATTTCAATGCTTCTGTACTTACATAACTGCCAATGAAAGTAAATTTAGCGTTCGGATAATGCATAGCCAAAAGTTCTATCGCCGGTGTAGCCATAACAGCATCACCGAGCCAGTTTGGAAGGATGATGAGGATTTTCATACTAAATCTGCCCTCTCACTGGCATTGACCTTTTTGCCGACTTCTTTTGTGATGAAGATATACAAAGGTGAAGAACCGATGGTTAAAATATCATCCTTGATGAGTTTACCGGTTTTTGAATAAACCTTAAAAAAGTCCTGATTTTGTAAAGTCGTTTCTTTCAGTGACCAGTGAATTTGCAGGAGATTGTCATCTACTAGAACCTGCATGATATAATAGTCTCTTTTGATGTCTAAGCGTAAGAACTGGGCATTTTTGAGTGTACTGTACATGTACTTGTAGACATAAAATGCTTCTCTTTTTTTGATGCCTTCTCTGTTGTCAACCAAGCCGTAACCCGGTGCTATGAGCTGATGCCATGAGACAGAGTCTACCTGCTGTGATGCAAAGCTCAGAAGATAATAGCGAAGCATATAATCGGCATAAAATTCTTCACTGACACATTCATATTCACTTGTAGGTGCATAAGGCACTGTATTGGAGATCGGCCAGTTCACTTCGGTTACATGTAACTCCTGTCTTGTCTTTGGACTGAGCCAGACAAGGGTGCTTAGCAGTGCTATTTTGTCTGTGAGCATAAAGCCAAGTTGTGTATTTTCAGGAGCGCCGCGTCTATCTACATACAAAAGTGCCGCAATACCGTCATATTTACATTTGCAAAAATTAAAAAGAGTGTGTACGGTATAGTAGAGTTCAAAATCTATGACACCGCTGCCGAGTAGTTTAATATCTGGAAATTCTGAAGTTTTCAAGTCATAAGCGACTTTGTAAAAATTGAGATATTCACGTACTGAGAAAAAGCCCCATTTTGCACGGTTAATTGTGGAACCTATCTCATACATGGCTATAGTGTTACCAAGAGTTGAAAAGATTACATGTAAATCACTTTTGAGCAGTGCCAAGTCTTCTACATGTTCACGGTCTTGTAGGATTTTAAGTGTAATTTTTTTATCGCTGTTTTGTTGCATAAACTCTTGAAGCCGAGGAAGTTTCTCCATCTCCCAGAGTTTAAAGCGGACAAGTATGCTTTTTACTTCGAGCTCTTCCAAAAGAAGCTTGGTTTCTTGCGGCTCTCTTTGCCAGTCAACACCTAAAGAGAAAAAATCTGTTGTATTAATCTCTTTTCTTTTTACAAAAGGCATCATCAAAATACTCAACGGAAGTATAATCAAAGATGAAATAATGGTAAAAAGCAGAGAAAGACTCTCTTTTTTACGCATAGATTTTTTATATGCTTTGTCTTGTAACAGTGCCGGTTGGTCGGAATAATCATCCCATTTAAAAGGTTCTTTCATAAGTGAGATTATACCTTTTTTACGATAAAATACATAAAAATCAGCTAGGATTGTAGAAAATGAGAATATTGATGGTGCGCACAGATAAATTGGGTGATTTTATAACTGCACTGCCGGCCATGTATGTCCTCAAAAAACATGATCCTCAAAATAAAATCATAGCGCTTGTAGCACCGCTGAATAAGTCTTTGGCACTTACATGTAACTTCATTGATGAAGTTATAGTTGATGAGCCTGAGAGTTCTGTTTATGAACTTTCACGTAAGATAAAAGAGGCAAATATAGATGCTTCTGTAACACTTTTTTCAAATACGAGAGTAGCACTTGCACAATTTTTGGCAGGCATTAAAACAAGAATTGCCCCTGCAACAAAGATAGCACAGATTTTTTACAACAAACGAATTAAACAAAGACGTTCGGAAGTAAAAATGGCCGAATTTGAATACAACCTTGTTCTCACAAAAGAACTTTTTCCAGATATTGACCTTAATTATGAAAAGCCACTTTTGCAATTCGATGATACAAAAGAGATATACGAACAATTTTGTAAAACACATAATATTACAAAAGAGGTCATTGCATTTCATGTAGGATTCGGCGGTTCTTCTGATGCAAATTGGAACTTGGGTGAGTATGAAAAGTTGATACGCGAAATGTTACATGTAAACAAATACCAAGTTGTGTTGACATTCGGACCGGATGAAGAAGATTTAAAAGAGGAGATGCAACAACGTCTGCAAGATACAAATGCTGTTTTTTACCTCTCAAATGAGGGCATAGTGAATTTTGCAAAGCTAATAGCCAACTTTAAGTTCTTTGTTTCTACCTCGACAGGTACGTATCATCTAGCCTCTTTGGTCGGTACGCAGACACTGACATTTTTTGGAGATTCCAACTTTGCAAGTGCCGCACGTTGGAAAAGTGTAGGCGATGAAAAACTGCAAAAACATTATATGCTGCCGCAGGATGAAGCAAAAAGAAAAGCAATTTTTGAGAAAGTAAAAAAAGAGCTTGCTACTTTTTGAGCTCTTTGTTGAGTTCATACAACTTAATATATTTGTAAAAATTCGTCACCATATGCGAATAGGCAATAACTAACCCGACATAACCATCACGAAATCCCTGTTTGAAAAAATATGTTTTTATAAATGAATATGCTCCGTTGAAGAATGCCTTTGCAGGTGAAGAACTCTTTTTACCGGCATTGTTCTTTGCAAAAAGTGTTGAGTAGGTATTTGCTTTGTTGACAAACTGTTCTATACTTTGATAGCTGTAATGCAGTATATTTCCAGCTAAAAGCTCAGTTTTCAGACCTTCTGTAATTATGTCTTCATGCACATCATTGTCATTGTATCTGGTAGTTTTTTTGTTGTAAAGTCTTTTGATCTTTTGATTGTTCCAGCCACAGTGTTTCACTTCGATGTCTTTATAAAAGGCTCTGAAGTTGAGAATATAGACTCTGTTTTCATCGAGCTTTTTCGTCTGAAGTGTTTCTAAAAGCTGTGCATCAACCACTTCATCGCTGTCAACGATTAAGATCCAGTCATGCTTGGCATAACTCGCCGCTTTGTTTTTAGTCCAGCCAAAACCTTTAAAGTCGCCTTGTATAAGATTTACATTTGGAAACTCTTTGGAAATTTCCATTGTTCTATCGTTTGAACCGTTGTCATAAACAACGACATCATCAAATTCACGCAAGGCATCAAGGGTGTTTTTAATGGTAGCTTCGTTGTTTTTTGCCAAGACTACGGCTGAAATATTACCAATCAATTTCTTGTCCTTTCAGACGTTTT
>JANTGW010000048.1 GCA_024762705.1 Sulfurimonas sp. | reverse complement strand
AGCTTAAAAGATAATCTTAACATGGTAAAAGAAGAACTCACATCAGAAGAGAAATTTTTTGAAAAAGCAGTTGTTACAGAGAAGTTTGTTAAAAAATATAAAAAAGTGATGATAGGCTCTGTTGTTGCAGTAGTATTGTTCGTAACGGCTGATATTGCATACAACATAAATAAGCAACATACACTTGAAGCTGCAAATGAAACTCTTTTACAGTTAGAAAACAACCCTGAAGATAAAGCACTTTTGGCTACTCTAGAAACATTAAGTCCGGCTTTACACGACGTTTGGATGTATTCTCAAGCTGTTGTTGCCAAAGATGTTCAAACTTTGGAAAAACTCAAAAATTCAAAAGCTTTGCTTATAGGTGACTTGTCGTCTTATGAGGCAGCACAAAATCTACAAGACTTAGACCAATTGCAGGCTTATAGTGAAAAGCAGAATGCGATATACAGAGATTTAGCGCAGGTACAGATCGCTATTATTTTAATGCAAGAGAAAAAATTGGATGAGGCACACTCTAAATTAAGCATGATTAGTGTTGATTCGCCTCTTGCACAGGTTTCTCGTGCCTTAATGCATTACGGAGTAAAGTAAGTTTTGAAAACATATATTTTTTTTGCATCACTCATTGTTTTACTCTTGAGTGCCTGTAGTACAAAAGAGGTTTTTGAGCCTAAAAATGTTTCTGATGATTGGAATAAGTATGCAGGTCTTGAAGATGAAATAGTTGACATTTCATCCAATGCAGCACTTTTGGACAATGGTAAAGTGTTAAACAAAGATGGTAATATAACTATACAAATTGACAGTGAAGATCAAAGAGTGCTTTCAGAGAGTGATGGCTGGGTTTTATCAACGACAATCGATGGAAATTTGACGCTTACTTCTTTGCAGACTCCTCAACTGAAAAAGAATTTTGATCTCAAAAGAACCATAGCGGCAGCAAGTGTAAATGAAAATATTTTGGCAGTTTTGTTTGCCAATAATGAAATAGCGCTTTATAACATGGATTCAAAAGAACTTTTATTTAAAGAGCAGGGTGGCAAAGCTATAGCGAATGATATACGTATTGTACAACCTTACTTTATGAATGACTTGGTGATTTTTTCAACTCTTGACGGTAAAGTCATCATCGTTAATGCTAAACTGAAAAAGAGACTCAGAACAGTCATTGTTTCATCTGAAGACTATTTTAACAATATAATCTATTTTGGTATTCTTGACGACAAAATTATAGCTGCTAGCGGTTCTAAAGTTCTGTCACTTTCGCAAAAAGAAGTACGTGCAAAGTTTGAAATTCGTAATATTATCCAGGATGATAACACTGTATATATTACAACAAAACAGGGAGAAATTATCTCTTTGACACCTTCTTTGCAGGTTGATTCAAAAATCAAATTTCCTTTTGCACATTTTTTAGGTCTGATTAGTGACAATGAGAATCTATATGCGCTTGAAAAAGAGGGTTAT
Source organism: Sulfurimonas sp. (assembly GCA_024762705.1). Next base: position 5,880 of record JANTGW010000048.1, on the reverse strand, counting down.
ATGATAGTCGTGAATAAAAAAACATTTGCTTATACAATACATGAAGTTGATTTGGATGAGGGACTTGTCTTTGTCGGTGACAATGCATTTTATGTTGACAATGAGAAAATTCTTATAAAATAGATGTCGAATGAACTAGAAGCTTTTTTAGAGTATATTACTGTAACAAGGGCTTTAAGTAAGAAAAGTGTTGAGGCTTATAAAAGTGATCTGTGTGCCATTGAAGAGAAACTTTCAAAACCACTTATCTCTCTTGATACGCAAAAGCTTATGGATGTTTTAGCTATATATGAAAATAAGCGTACACTCAACAGAAAGCTTTCATCAGTCAATGCCTTTTTTGAGTTTTGTTATAAGCAGCATTTTAGTAGTGAAAAGAATAAACTAAAATTTGCAAAAATTCCTAAACTACTGCCTAAGTTTTTGTCTTATGAAGATATACTTAATGGTCTTAGTTTGATAGATACAACAACTTGGATAGGAAAACGTGACTATGCACTCATATTGTTTTTATATGCAAGTGGAACACGTATAAGCGAATGTCTGGAATTGATGTTAAGTGACATAGAAGACGGATGGTTACATGTAAGACATGCAAAAGGACAAAAAGAGAGAATTGTACCTTTGGCAAAAGTTGCCAAAAAAGCAATTGACACATATATTGCAGAAAATGGTATGATGAAAGAATATGTCTGGTGTAATTATAAAGGTGGAAAGCTAAGCAGAATATCTGCATATAAAATAACGCAGAAATACCTTGGTGTGTCTCCCCATGTTTTACGTCATTCTTATGCAACATCACTTATTCGCGGCGGGGCTGACTTGAGAGTAGTTCAGGAACTTTTAGGACATGCTTCGCTTATGAGTACACAAATTTATACGCATATACAAAAACAGGATTTAAAAGATACCGTAGAGGTCTGCCATCCTATGGCACAGGAAAAAATATGAACAAAACGAACAATAAGATATTTTCGTATGCTTTTTTACACTCACTCTTTTGGAAGCAAAATGAATGGCATCAACACGGTGTACTTGTACATACACTGCGCGTAACATACTACGCACTCAAAGCAGGAGAATTCAGGTTTTTTGCGGCGGGATTATTGCATGATGTGGGCAAGCCTTTCACTGCTTTTAAAAAAGATAAAGAAGACCACGAATTTAACGAGTGGAGTTTTACTGACCACGAAGAAAGAAGTTATCAAATAATAAAGAACTGGCCCTTTATCAGTGATTATACGAAAAAAATCGTAAGATACCACTATCTCATTCGTGATATTAAGAAATCAAAAAAAGAAGATCTGTCAAGATATGCCAAAAAAAAAGAAATTTGGGATTCTTTAGATGCAGATCTACAAGAAGATTTACGACGATTTTTACATTATGATGACTTGGGTAAGGGCAAAAAAAGAAGAAATTAATACTATTGTAACAAATAAATCATATAATCACAAAAAAAGAAGGAAATGAATGGATACTATAAATTTACTGACTATTGCTACTATTGCTTTTTTAGGTTCTTTTGGACATTGTATCGGAATGTGCGGCGGAATTGTATTGGCATATTCAACTATTAAGATAGAACCTGCAAGCTCTAAGGTTTCTAAAACAGTGGCACATTTGCTTTATAACATTGGACGAGTATTGACTTATACAGTTTTAGGCGCTCTTTTTGGTGCGTTAGGTAAAGTTGCCACTTTAAGCAATACTGCTACAGCTTCTTTATTTATCATCGCCGGTATTGCCATGATTTTGGCGGGACTCTCTTTAATGGGTAAAATAAAATTTCTAACACTTATAGAACATTCAATATCATCATCAAACTTTTATAAAAAATCCTTTCAGGCGATTTTACACTCAAAATCAAATAAAAGTTTTTTTATTTTAGGAATGCTAAACGGGTTACTTCCTTGTGGTTTTGTTTATTTCTTCGCGATTACCGCGGCAAGTACTGCAAGCCCTTTTTACGGAGCTTTGGTAATGTTTATTTTTGGTATAAGTACTATTCCAGCAATGTTTTCTTTAGGATTCTTGTCCTCTTTGGCCTCTGCAACAAGTTTTAGAAATATGATGATGAGTCTTTCTGCCGTTGCGGTAATACTTTATGGTGCTGTTACAATATACAAAGGTTATGTTTTTCTTACAAACCCGCAAAAATCACTTGTGAAAAAGTGTCATCATTAAGGAATAGATTTAGTCTTGATAAAGCGGATTTCCCCGCTTTTCATGCCAAGCCAGAATGTGCTTCCAAGATTCATCTGCATTATCTGTATATATAAAAATATCCAAATCATTAGGAGCAATGACACCTTCATCTTTTAAAAACTCAAAATCTATCGCCTTTTTCCAATAACTTTGCCCAACAAGAACAACAGGTATTTGTTGTGTTTTACTTGTTTGAATGAGTGTCAACGTCTCAAAAAGCTCATCAAAAGTTCCAAATCCTCCCGGGTAAATTACCAATGCTTTTGCACGATTTAAAAAATGAAGTTTCCTTATGGCAAAATAGTGGAATAAAAAACATAAATCAGGTGTGATATATGGATTAGGATACTGTTCATGAGGAAGTTTAATATTAAGCCCTATACTTTTTGCACCAACATCGTAAGCACCTCGATTTGCTGCTTCCATTATGCCTGGACCGCCTCCTGTCATGATGGTTACGTGACAGTCTTCAGCACTTTTCCCACTTTTTCCGACAAGTTGGCCAAATTTTCTTGCATCATCATAATAGATACTTTTTCCGACCATTCGCTCAGCAACATAGAGTTCATGTAAAAGTTCTCTGTCATTTGGTTTTTTTTCAAGCATTTTTTGGATTGTGGAAAGTCTTTTCATTGCAGTTTCTTTTTCAACAATGCGAGCACTTCCAAAAACAACTATAGTATGCTCGACTCCATGTTTCTTCATTTGAAGTTCCGGTTTGAGGTAATCTAGTTCAAGTCGAATAGCTCTTGCCTCATAAGAGTTTATGAACTCTTTGTCTTCTTCAGCCATCGTATATGTAGGACTTCTCATGATTGTTTTGATCAATTCAAGCGACTTAGGGTCTTCTTCTTGTAGTTTTGGATGTTCCCAGGGTAGAATCGTTTTTTTCTTTTTCATTTTCTTTCCTTACATGCCATATTCAAAATAGAGTCCCCATATTATCGTAATGATTCCAAGAGATGATATCCATAAAGAGGATCTAAATGTGTTCTTTATTTTTCCAAACCATAATGCATAGATAGCTTTTAACAGATTGTTGCTTCCTGCAGCGATCATTATGGCAGCAGTTGTTTGTGTTGAAGCAATAGTGAATTTACCCGTCAGAATTGATAAAATAAATGGGTCAATATCTGTAAAACCAACAATAAAAGAGAGTATCTCAAGGCCTATTGTTCCATAATGAGTTGTAACAAAGTGAGTTAGAACTATCATGGAAACAAAAAGAAAAGCAAATAAAAATGCAGTTTTTAATTCTAAAGGGTTTTTATCTACTATTTCTATGTTCTCTTGAGAATTTTTTTGGTGTTTTAGGTAGAATACAGAGACTGAAAACCCTATAAAACCTAAGAGTGTAAAAGGCAATAGTAATGTTTTACCTATTTCAATATTAAATACTAGAGCTATGATTATCAAACGCAGATACATCATTGAAGTAGCAGAAATGATAGCTGCATCTAAGACTGAGTTTCCATCGAGCTGTTTTGATTTTCTTGCTAAAACGACCGTTGTGGCTGTCGATGAGTATAAACCGCCCAATATTCCGGTAAGAAAATATCCTTTTGAAGGGAACACATATTTTTGTAAAATATATCCACCGTAGCTTATACCTGAAATAACGACAACCGCCAGCCATATCTTAAAAGGGGAAAGTGGAATGTAGGGGATTATTTTTGAATCTGGAAGTAGTGGCAGTATAACTGCTGAGAGCAGAATCATCTTGCTCAATGTCTCAAATTCGCTTATCTTGACTTCTTTTGTAAACTTCTCTACACCTCTGTTGACATTTAAAATAAAAACAATACTTACATACAGCAGTGCACTCATCCAAAGCAGTTGTGTTTGAATGAGTGCACCAAAAGAGTATACCAATAGCATCACGATATATAATAATATGCTACGTCTGTTTTCCTGCAGATTTTTTTGATATAAAAGTGCATAAAGCAGTGTTATTGACAACAATCCCCCTGCATATAAGAGATGTTGATCCGAGTCTATCTTGAATAACACAAAACCTAAAATTCCCACAAAGCTATATGTACGGACATCTCCAAAAAAAAGTTTTTCCTTTTCATCATCAATATACTGGCTTCTATATGATTTTACTTCCAGCCCAACAAGAAAACTAAAAGCGGTAATAACTAAAAAATGTACAAGATCTATATTGAAACTCATTTATAAATTAATCCTTTTTTATAGCAGATATTATCAAATATACATACTACGTTGTGGTCAAACCGCAAATATTTCTCATTTTTATCTTTATACTTTACCTGCGATAAAAAATGTTTGATCGTATTGAGACGGGCCGTTTTTTTATCATTAGAGTGGACAATATACCAAGGGGCAAATACAAAAGAGGTTGTGTTGAACATTTTATCTCTTGCATTTGAGTAATCTTTCCAATATTTTTGTGCCTGCTCATCTATTTGACTAAGTTTCCATTGTTTAAGAGGGTCTTTTTTTCTCTCTTTGAGTCTCTTTGCCTGTTCATTTTTGGAGATGTCAAGATAGTATTTGAAAAATATCATTTCCGAATTGACTAATAGATGTTCGAAATTTCCTACTTCTTGCATAAAACTTTCATACTCTTTTTGTGTGCAAAAATGCATTACTTTTTCAACACCTGCCCTGTTATACCAGCTTCGGTTGAAAAATACCATTTCCCCTCCTACGGGAAGATTAGGAACATATCGTTGGAAATACCAAGATTTTTTATCGATATCACTAGGTTTTCCAAGAGCAACGACTCTCGCATCACGTGGGCTTAAGTGTTCCGTAAAGCGTTTTATCATACCGTCTTTGCCCGCTGCATCACGACCTTCAAAGATAATACAGACTTTTAGATCTTTTGCAATGACCTCTTTTTGAAACTTTACAAGCTCGACCTGCAAGTTATATAGCTCCTCTTTATACTCTTTGCTTGTCATTACAGCATACCCCGCATCATTAAAGAGTAGTAAGCCTTTCGCATTACATGTAAGTCAAGTTCCCACCATATCCATCTTGGTTCGTATGGATCGATCCAAAATGTAGGCAGTGCTTTTTCATTATTGAACTCTGCGAGTAGAATCTCGCCAAATCTCATTTTAATAGGTGAGACCGTATAGCCATTGTATTGCATTGGTAACTGCTTGTTTTCTAATGCTGCAGCAACATTGTCCTGAATGATTACGGCTTGTTCTTGTGCGGAACCTCCGGTTTTTCCAAGCGGTATGCCCAAAATATCTCCAAGACCAAATACGTTCTTGTACTCATTATGGCGTAATGTTCTTATGTCGACATTCATATACCCCTGATATTTACCGTTTTTGAATGCAAGTGGTGAATCTCTAAAAACTTTTGGAGGCTTCATAGGCGGTACTACATGTAAAAAATCATAGGCTAAATCCACGTTTTTACCATTTGTGAGAAATGTTGCAATTTTCTTCTTGACATCTACAGCTTGCAGCAGATGTTGATATAATGGCGTAATGTTTTTTTCGTTTTTTATTTTTTTCTCTATCACGGCGTTAAACTTTGCAAAGGGAAAAAGTGTGTTGTCTGGTTTTGCAAAAGAAAAGTTGACATTGTTTACAACATTGCGTTTACTAAATGGGCCGTTGCCCTTCATGATATCATTGCCGAGAAAAAGTATATCCAAGCTGGTGCCGATTCCCTTGATCGGTGTTT
>JANTGW010000047.1 GCA_024762705.1 Sulfurimonas sp. | reverse complement strand
GTTTTGGAAATTCCTGTAAAAGATATTCGTGCAAATCCTTTTCAACCGAGAAAATCATTTGATGAAGAGGCACTGATGGAGCTTTCTGAGTCTATAAAAAATGATGGACTGATTCAGCCGATAGTTGTAACAGAAGATATAGACGGCTATGTACTCATTGCAGGGGAAAGACGTTTGCGCGCGTCAAAACTTGCAAAACTTAAAGAGATACGTGCTGTTGTTTTAAACTCTGATGAACAAAAAATGCGACAGTTCGCATTGATAGAAAATATTCAAAGAGAAGAGCTTAATGCAATAGAATTGGCAGAGGCTTATACCGAGCTAATCAAACTTCATGATGTAACACATGATGAACTTTCAAGTATAATTCATAAAAGCAGAGCGCACATAACAAATACATTGCGTTTACTCCAACTTGCCCCAAAAATACAAAAAGCATTAGTTGAGAAAAAAATTTCTGCAGGTCATGCAAAAGTAATGGTTGGTTTGGATGAAAAAAACCAGCAACTTATATTAAATTCTATAGTGGGTCAAAAACTGAGTGTACGTGAAGTTGAATCTATGATAAAGAATATGAAAAATACAGAACCGTCATCTGTAGAGAACTCTGCACAAAACAATGAAAATAATTATGACTTCATGGCTATAAAGCAAAAACTTAGTGGACTTGGTTTAGATGTAAAAACCTCAAATAATAAAATAACCATTGATTTTCAATCACAAGACGAAATCGATGAGTTTTTGTCACATATTAGATAGCATTTTAAGTAAATATCAAATTTGTATCTTCGTTTAACTATCGTTTCAATTTTATAATAGTATAATCACGCAACTTTTAGGAGGTGCTATGTTAGATATAAATCCAATACTGCTTTTGGCTACATTTGTTGTATTTGTTTCCCTTATAGCCGTTTTAAATAGTTGGCTTTATAATCCATTACTTTCTTTTATGCAAAAGCGTGATGATGACATTAAAAAAGATCTTGCAAAAGTAGGCTCTAATGATGATGAAATCAACGAGCTTAAAGCAAAAGCAGAGTCAATAATTATGAATGCTAAACTTGAAGCTGCGGCCCTAAGAGAAAAAGTTATCGCGGATGCTAAGGAATTAGCTGACAGTAAGTTAGAGTCAAAACGTGCTGAACTCGCGGCAGAGTATTTAGAGTTTGAGCAATCGCTTGCAAAATCTAAAGATGAGTTGACTTCTGACTTGATGTCACAAGTTCCGGTATTTAAAGAAGCTGTAAAAGCTAAATTTAGTCAAATATAAGGGTGTAATGTGAGTAGAATTTTAGTATTAATGCTAATGATATCAACTTATGCATTGGCATCTGAGCACGAGCATGCAGGTACAGATATAGTTCAAAGAACTGTAAACTTTTTGTTGTTTGCCGGGCTTGTTTGGTATCTAGTTGGGGAACCTGTAAAGAATTTCTTTGCATCAAGAAGTCAGGCTATTGCTGATGAGTTGAAAAAGGTTCAAGAAAAACTGAATGAATCAATTGCTCTTAAAAAAGAAGCATTGGCAAAAATTTCTGAAGCTGAAAAGTTTGCAGAAGAATTAGCTGTTGTTTCTAAAAAAGAGAATAAAATTCTTAATGACACAATTATAGCGCAAGCCGAAAGTGACATAAAAGCTATGGTGAAAAAACATGCTTCTAAAAAAGAATTTGAAGAGAAAAAGATGGTTCGCAGTGTAGTTGAAGATGTTATTAAAGAGACATTAAAACAAAGCAGTGATAGTTTTGACAGAGAAACTATGGCTAATATCATTTTGAAAAAGGTTGCCTAAATGGAAGAACTGATTGCAAAAAGATATATAAAAGCTTTAAGTATGGGTTCTGACTTAGCATCTATGCAAAATATAACAACAGTATTTTCTGCTTTGGCAGAGTCATTTAAAAATGATAGGTTTGTTAGTATTATTGCTAACCCAAGCGTAAAAGCTGAAGATAAATCAACTATTTTATTGGATGCGGTTAAAGCTGCCAATTCTGAAGAAATAAATAATTTAGTTAAATTATTAGTAGAAAACAGACGTATAAACATCATTCCTGCAATTGCGCAAGAATTGAAAAATAATTTGGCAATGGCTACTAAAACTTATGAGGGTATTATTTACAGCGATACTGATATCGATGCAAAAGTAATAGAAAAACTAAGTGCCGGTTTGAGCAAAAAATATAATGCGACTATTACGTTGACATTTGTTAAAAATGACTTCAACGGTATAAAAGTAGAAGTAGACGGTCTTGGTATAGAGATTAATTTTTCAAAAGACAGAATAGATAGTCAAATTATAGAACATATAATAAAAGCAATTTAACTTTCAATGAGAGGAGAACAATAGTGGTAGCAAAAATTCAAGCTGATGAAATCAGCTCAATAATTAAAGAGCGTATCGACAACTTTGAACTAAGTGTTGATATAAACGAAACAGGTAAAATTGTTTCTTATGCTGATGGTGTTGCACAGGTTTATGGACTAAGCAATGTTATGGCAGGAGAAATGGTAGAGTTCGAAGAAGGAACAAGAGGTTTAGTTCTAAACCTTGAAGAAAGCAGCGTAGGTGTTGTTATTTTAGGTTCTGGTTCAGAACTTCGTGAAGGTATGAGCGTGAAGCGCCTTGGAACACTTTTAAAAGTTCCTGTTGGTGATGCACTTCTTGGTCGTGTTGTAAATGCGCTTGGTGAGCCAATTGACGGTAAAGGTCCAATTGAGACTACAGAAGTTCGTTTTGTAGAAGAAAAAGCACCTGGTATCATGGAAAGAAAATCTGTACATGAGCCACTAGCAACTGGTATTAAGGCAATTGATGCATTGGTTCCAATCGGTCGTGGACAGCGTGAGCTTATCATCGGTGACCGTCAAACTGGTAAAACAACTGTCGCATTAGATGCAATTATCAATCAAAAAGGTAATGGTGTTGTATGTATTTATGTTGCTGTTGGTCAAAAAGAATCAACTGTCGCACAAATAGTTCGTCGTTTAGAAGATCATGGAGCAATGGAATATACTATTATTGTATCTGCAACTGCTGCTGAAGCTGCTGCACTTCAATTCTTAGCACCATATACTGGTGTTACAATGGGTGAATACTTCCGTGACAATGCGAGACATGGTCTTATTGTTTATGATGATCTTTCTAAGCATGCAGTTGCTTACCGTGAAATGTCACTTATCCTTCGTCGTCCTCCGGGCCGTGAAGCATATCCAGGGGATGTTTTCTATGTACACTCTCGTCTTTTAGAGCGTGCTGCGAAACTTTCTGATGAAGAGGGAGCAGGTTCTTTAACTGCTCTTCCAATTATTGAGACTCAAGCAGGTGATGTTGCGGCATATATTCCAACAAATGTTATCTCGATCACTGATGGTCAGATTTTCTTGGAAACTGATCTTTTCAACTCTGGTGTCCGTCCTGCGATTAATGTTGGTCTTTCTGTATCACGTGTTGGTGGTGCTGCTCAGATCAAAGCAACAAAACAAGTTGCAGGTACTTTAAGACTTGATCTTGCATCATTCCGTGAATTGCAGGCATTTGCCCAGTTCGCATCTGACCTTGATGAAGTTTCTCGTAAACAGCTTGAACGTGGTCAAAGAATGGTAGAGGTTCTAAAACAAGGGCCATTTTCACCACTTCCTGCTGAAAAGCAAGTTGTAATAATTTTTGCTGGTAATGAAGGTTTCTTAGATGATATGGATCCTTCAAATGTTGTTCGTTTTGAAGCTGAATTGTATCCGTTTATTGAAGCATCTTATCCTCAAATATTTGAGAACATTAGAAGCTCTAAAAAAATAGATGATGAAACGAAAACACTATTAATGAAAGCACTAGAAGAGTTCAAAGCTAGCTTCATAGCTAACTAAGGAATAATTAATGGCAAACTTGAAAGATATTCAAAGACAGATAAAGAGTGTTTCTAACACTCAAAAGACGACTCGTGCGATGAAACTTGTATCGACTGCAAAGCTTCGCCGCGCAGAAGAACTTGCAAAACGTTCTCGTCTTTATGCTCAAAAAATGAATCAGGTGATTGCCGAAATAGCTGGACGCATAGAGTGTAATAAAATTGGAGGATTGAAAAATCGCTGTTTTACAGAGATCGAAAATCCAAAAATGGTTGACATTATTTTTGTAACTGCAGATAAAGGTTTATGCGGCGGTTTTAATATTCAAACTATTAAGGCCGTAAATAAGCTTTTAAAAGAGTACAAAGAGAAAAAAGTAAAAGTGCGTTTACGTGGAATCGGTAAGAAAGGTATAGAATACTTTAACTACAATGAAATAGAAATGTTTGATACTGTAGTTAACTTAAGCTCTAAGCCTGATAAGGTAAGATCTGACGAATTTATTCTAGCTTCTATTGAAGATTACAAAGAAGGCAAAATTGATGCTGTTCATATTGTATATAATGGCTATAAAAACATGATAACTCAAGAGTTACATGTAAATAAAGTTTTACCTGTTAATGTAGAAGATTTTGACTGTGAAAAAGCCCAGTCAAAATCTACAATGGAAATTGAAGCAGAAGATGAAGAAAAAATGCTTGATTCTTTAATTGAAAAGTATGTTAATTATAACATGTACTACTCTTTGATAGATTCAGTTGCAGCAGAACATTCTGCGCGTATGCAGGCAATGGATACAGCAACTAACAATGCAAAAGAGATGGTGAAAAGTTTAAATGTGAAATTCAATAAAGCGCGTCAAGCCGCTATTACTACAGAGCTGATAGAAATTATCAGTGGTGTGGAGTCTATGAAATAATGGAGAAAAATATGATTGGAAAAATTAGCCAGGTAATGGGTCCTGTTGTTGATGTTGATTTTGATGGTTATCTTCCAGTAATTAACGAAGCAATTGAAGTGAATGTTAATTTAGAAGGTAGTGAGCATCGTTTGGTATTAGAAGTTGCAGCACACTTAGGTGACGGTCGTGTAAGAACGATTGCAATGGATATGAGTGAAGGTCTTGTGCGTGGTATGGATGCAAAAGCTACAGGCGCACCTATTAGTGTTCCAGTTGGTGAAAAAGTACTTGGACGTATCTTTAACGTAATCGGTGAGACAATTGATGGTGGTGAGCAGGTAACTGACGCTCCAACATGGTCTATTCACCGTCAACCACCTGCATTAGTTGATCAGTCAACTACTACAGAGATGTTTGAAACAGGTATTAAAGTTGTTGACTTGCTTGCTCCTTATGCTAAGGGTGGTAAAGTTGGACTATTTGGTGGTGCCGGTGTTGGTAAAACAGTTATCATCATGGAGCTTATTCACAATGTTGCACACGGTCATGATGGTCTTTCTGTTTTCGCTGGTGTTGGTGAGAGAACTCGTGAAGGGAATGACCTTTATTATGAAATGAAAGAATCGAACGTACTTGACAAAGTTGCACTGTGCTATGGTCAAATGTCTGAGCCTCCAGGAGCACGTAACCGTATTGCTCTTACTGGTCTTACAATGGCTGAGTACTTCCGTGATGAGAAGAAACTTGACGTACTTATGTTCATAGATAATATCTTCCGTTTTGCGCAATCTGGTTCAGAGATGTCTGCACTTCTTGGACGTATCCCTTCAGCAGTTGGTTATCAACCGACACTTGCTCGTGAAATGGGTGCATTACAAGATCGTATTACATCTACGACTAATGGTTCAATTACATCTGTTCAAGCAGTATATGTACCTGCAGATGACTTGACTGACCCGGCTCCGGCTTCTGTTTTTGCACACTTAGATGCTACAACAGTACTTAATCGTAAAATTGCTGAAAAAGGTATTTATCCTGCAGTTGATCCATTGGATTCGACTTCAAGATTGCTTGATCCGCAAATTTTAGGTGAAGAGCACTACAGCGTAGCTCGTGGTGTTCAACAAACACTTCAAAAATATAAAGATCTTCAAGATATCATTGCGATTCTTGGTATGGATGAGCTTTCTGAAGATGATAAAAATGTTGTTGAGCGTGCTCGTAAAATTGAGAAATTCCTTTCTCAGCCATTCTTCGTTGCAGAAGTATTTACTGGTGCTCCAGGAAAATACGTGAAACTTGAAGATACAATTGCCGGTTTTAAAGGTATCTTAAACGGTGACTATGACCACATGTCTGAAAACTCATTTTATATGGTTGGTGGCATGGATGAAGCTATCGCTAAACATGAGAAAAACAAATAAGCTTATTGCTTAAGACAAAGGACTGTAATGGATACATTTAAACTTGAAATCCTAACTCCTAACGGTGAAATCTATAGTGGTGAAGCTGTTAGTGTTGTTCTTCCTGGTAAAGAGGGAGAGTTTGGTGTACTAGCAGGTCATGCATCTCTAACAACATTGTTAGAAGCTGGCGTGGTAGATATCGAAAAAGAAGATAAATCAGTCGAGTCTATAGTTGTTAATTGGGGTGTTGTTCAAGTTGATGAAGAGAAAGTTGTTATTTTAGTTGAAGGTGCTGCTGCTATTCGCGGTGAAACTGAATCTGAGATTGCTAAATCTCTTGAAGAAGCGAAAAAACTTATTAATGAAATTGCAGATTCAAGTACTGCTATTGCAGCAGTATCAGCAAAGATAGAATCTGCTGCACAAAAGTTGATATAATTACCGTATGATTAATAATTTAATAGATTTTTACTTAAAAAGCCACCCCGTAACGCTTGGAGTATTACTACTTCTGTCTATATATTTTATAATATTGAACTGGGTGTTTTTTTACCGCTATTTTTCTCTTAATAATTGGCTTACTCGTGAAAGTGTCTCTCTTGAATCACTTTTACTTGGGGCTACTACTGTAAATGAAAACTCTTTTTTAAATAATTTTATAAGATCTAGCAATATTATTTCAAAAGAAGTTTTAGGACTAGGTATGCTTGCTGCAACAAAAGAGGCGACTAAAGGTCTCTCGTTACTTTCTATATTTGCTTCAACATCTCCTTTTATAGGTTTGTTTGGTACAGTAGTTTCTATACTTGATACTTTTGCGCATATTGGGCAAAACAGTGGAGGCATGTCTATTATTGCTGCCGGTGTTTCAGATGCTCTTGTTGCAACAGCTTCAGGGATATTTGTAGCTATATTTGCTTATACCTATCATCAGATTCTCAAAAGAAATTCTTTTGAACTTATCAGCTACATCCAAATGCAAAGTGATGCAATTTTAGCGCGTAAGGCGTAAAATGCTGTATGATTGGGAAGAAAAACCGGAACTAAACATCACACCGCTTGTGGATGTTATGCTTGTTCTATTGGTTGTGCTAATGGTCATTGCACCAAATATTATTTATGAAGAAAACATCAAATTACCGCAAGGCTCGACTTCCCAACAACTCTCAAAAATCCCTCCAGTACATATAACAATTGATAAAGAAAAGAATATTAGGATAAATAAAGATACATATCTTTTAAGTGCTTTTATGGATAATTTTTCTTTGTATGCAACTCAGTTGAATAAAAAAGCAACTGTACTC
>JANTGW010000046.1 GCA_024762705.1 Sulfurimonas sp. | reverse complement strand
AAACAAGTCAAAGTCATGGGACATGAACTCAAAACGCGTACTAAATGCCAAAAGTATTGCTAATTTAATAGTAAATAATATAAAATTAAAAAAGTCTATGGAACTTATGGATTTTGGTGCAGGCACAGGACTATTGAGTTATTTTGTTGCACCTTTTGTCAGTAAGATTGTTGCAGTAGATAACTCCCCTTCTATGCTTCAGGAATTTCAAAATAAATGCGATGCGTTCTCTTGTGAGACTGAAGTGATAGAGAAGGATTTGAGTACAGATACACTTGACAGAAAATTTGACGGTGTGATATCGTCGATGACGATCCATCATTTGGAGGACATACCTCTTCTGCTCTCCAAACTCTATACTATGCTAAATAAAGATGGTTTTATAGCTTTAGCTGATCTAGATAGTGAAGATGGAAGCTTCCATAGTGACAATACTGGTGTATTTCATTATGGTTTTGACCGTAGGAAGCTTGCACAGTATGCAAATGAAGCCGGATTTAAAGAGGTGAGTTTTTCTTTGGCAAGTACCATTAACAAACCGCATGCCCAATTTACAGTCTTTTTAATGACAGCGGTAAAATGATGAAATATCTTAGGTGGTGTGGTTGCACGTTTACTGTTTTCCAGATATTACAACAAACAGCTTAAGGAAAAAGGATGATCTAACTCGCTTGCATAATGTATGGTGAAGTTAGTCAAAAGTGATAAACATAAATTCATAGGGAGAATTTTCAGACCCTATTATGATTATATCCCCATCCTGTAGTTCAAAGCTGCCACCTGTATCTTCACTACCTATTTTTTGGTTATTTACTATAGTTCCGCAGGCACTTCCTCTATCAACCAGCAAATATCCAGAATCTAATTTTTCAATTTTAATATGTTGTCTGGATATTTCTAAATACTGTCTCTCATCAACCAGATAAATATCGTTACTGGGTTTTCCGGAGTTTATCTTAACTCTTTCAGAATGTACCCTTCCTCTATCTGCCTGCTCTACTCGAGACTCTCTTCCCATACGAAAGGGGAAATTCCAAATACCGATGACTTCATTGCCAAGACAATAGCCTCTGATTGCATTTTTTGATTCAGGTGTGAGAGCTTTTAAGACTGCTAAAGGTGTGACACGGCGCAATAAAGCTTGTTTATCTTCCATAAAATTGACTCCCATTATTCAACTATCATAGATATAATTTTTCAAGTATATCTTCATTTAGCTGATAGAAATCTCAAAACTTCATAGATAATTCACACTTTGATTTTATAATAACTGACTTTCATATAAAGGATAATAAGATGAAAAAAACATTATTAACATTAGCTACATTGGCTCTTTTGGCTTCCCCTTCAGTATTTGCTGCAAACGGTAATGGTGGCGGCGGTGGGAAAAAACAATATAAGCACCAGTATAAGAAACAACATAAATATCAAAAACAAAATCAGTATAAAGGCGGTAACAACAGTGCGCAAGGTCAAAGCAACATGTCTAGCGATAGTCTAGGCCAAAGAAGTGGACAGGAGCAAGGAAACATGTCAGGCAATGGCAAAGGTCAAGGCAACATGACGCAAGCTCAAAGAAGTGGTCAGGGTCAGGGTAATATGTCTGGCGGTGGCCAAGGTGGTGGCAACAAGGGTGGAAACGGCATGAGAAGTGGCGGTGGTGGAAATAAAGGTGGCGGTAACAGAAGTGGCGGAGGCGGTGGCGGAAAAAGATAAAGTCTCATGTTACTACATTGTAGTAACACATTCTAACAAGCATTTTAACACCCCGTTTATACTATCTACCTTTCAAGACAAAGAACATCTATTAGGGATGTTTTTTGATCTCAGCAACGATCATTCCTCTTAATGATCCCTCTTTAAAACCAACAGCCTTATCTTTGGGGTAATTATTTTTGATCTCTTCTTGAATTTCTTTGCTTATATCCGTACCATGACATTTTAGACAGACACCTTTTGTAAGCAGTGGTTTATAAACTCTTACAGTGTTACCCTCTTCTACTACTTTGATATCTGCAGGTAAAAAGGTTTTCTCTTCTATACTTTCCTCATATTCCTGCATGACTTTTAGGTCTATAGCATCAGCAACATTCTTTTCATTTCTTGTCTTAAGTGCTGTACGCCTAACTGAAGCATATTTTGGAAGTTTACTGTTCACTTCTTTTGTAATATTCTCTGCCTGTGCCGTGCAGAAGCCCATAGCCCCAAGTCCTGTCTTGTCTGCTTTCATATGTGTCTGCAGTTCTCCTTTAAGTGCTCCACCTAACATTTTGATATATTTAACACCTTCTTGCTTCAGTGTCATATCTGAGATATCGGTAGGCTTAGTATCAGATGCAAGAGACAAAGAAGTGCTTAGAAGTGCTGCGATAAAAAGTGTGTTTGTTTTCATGATTAACCTAAATAATAATTTTTATTTAAAAATATTATTGCTTAAGGAGCTTAAAGTATCTTTGTAGCAGTCAAAAATATGTATTGTTTCCCTGTCAGTGTTACCCTGTACTTATGTTGTTGCAAATATTTTTTGCAAAAGATGACATCATTATAGAGCAAAGACATCTCTGACATGGCATAGTTTGGTGCTTTTGCTCCGTAGATCATTTCTCCCCCTACCCACCTTGAGTTGGGAAATCCAAGAATTATAGCTGCATCTTTTTCCAAATAGTTTTGTACCAACGACATAAAAAAAGATTTAAACTTTATGCTGGGACTTTGTAGTGTTCCTATACTTATCAGTAAATCAAATCTCTCTAAATTTAAATCTTCCAAAGCATTTATGTCATGGGCATAGAGTTTAACATTCTCTTCCGTAAACAAGGTATTTGCATAAGCTATAGCTGATTTTGAATGGTCTATCCCTACAAACTCCATATTATCATACGTATGAGTATCCAAACTGTTTTTTATAACGGAAAATTCATCACCGGTATTGATACCAAGATTTAAAACACGTCTACGTTGAGACAGTTTAGCATTTTTGAGTGCCTGTGTGTAGTAGTAGAGAAAAGCCGGCTCTTCCATTTTCTGTATAGAAGAAAAGTGTGAGTCTACCCCATACTTTTCTTCTTTGGGACTTTCTCTATCCAGATGAAAAGAATATTGAGTATTTAACTTTTCAAACCTCAGTGTAACCAAAGGATATAGACCCTCTTTGGGTGTATGCATCTTACACAGTAAAAGTTCTGCCAAATCTGTCCATGTTTTATAGCCTCTGTATATATAGGTAAGCTTATCTATAATGATGTGAGTACCGGCATAACCTTCACCTAAATCTGGATCAAGTACATTAAAAGAAATGACAGTTTCTGTTTTCAGTCTATTCTGAAGTATAGGAAATATCTCTTGCATGGTATGATGTGTAAATATCATTGCGTACCTTTAGGTTTCAGTGACACTATTTTAACACAGGTGTTTAGAATGATAGATTGCGAAGAAGTATCCTTCCTAAAGTTTAAAGGGAAAAAGTATGTTTAGTTATGGGGAGACAACATGCTTCTATTAGGAAGGATTAAAAAAATTATAACTAAAAAGTATTAACTAAGTGTGAACTCACATTTTTAATCACTTTTCAACTAAATCTTTATACCTATGTTCTATAATCACTGCCAAAATAAGGATTAATTATGAACCAGACAACAGAAACACCTAGATTAAAGACCCCATCTCCTAAACAGCAATTCTTTTTAAAATATCTCACATGGACATTGGTCGACCTGATGGTATTAAACTTTTTTGCCGAATATTGGGATAAAGTCACCATTACTTCTTTTGGTGTTTCACTCTTTATTGCCATTGTACTGCAGGTACTCCTGAAAATGACCATCTCTTTGGAACATCGCATTTCACACTACATGAAGTCAAATGAAAAGTTAAATAAAAAAATATTGCATATCTTCTCTACGTGGTTTGTACTCTTTGCCTCCAAGTTTGTCATGCTTTGGGTACTTCAGTTTCTCTTTGGTGATGCCATTGTCTTTGCAGGTGCCTATCATGGTGTTGTGACATTTATCGTTGTTGTTATCACTATACTTGCAGTTGAATATTTGGTCACTCGTCTTTATGACGCATTGGCATAGATGAGTATCTCTCAGCCTTATCAACTCATCGTCATAGGTTCAGGTGCAGCGGGGATGATGGCTGCGATTACCGCTGCACGCGAGGGTAAGTCTGTCCTGCTCTTAGAAAAACTTTCCAAAATAGGTGCAAAACTCAAAGCCACGGGTGGCGGACGCTGCAACCTTACCAATACGCTTTCAAATGAAGATTTCATGGCACGTTTTGGACGTGACGGTCGTTTTATGACCCCTGCTCTTGAGGCTTTGGACCATAAAGCACTCATGACATTTTTTAAAGAACTCGGGGTAGAGAGTCATGCGCCTGACGGTTACCGTGTTTTTCCTGTGACACACAGCTCTTCGACCATCATCAATGCCATGGCACAGGAAATGCAAAACTTGGGTGTCAAAGTACTCTGTTCCCAAAAAGCAGTGACCTTGGAACATGATGGCGTTAAAGTAACCGGTGTACAGACACAAAATGATACTTTTCATGGAGATGCAGTGGTCATAGCATCCGGAGGCATGGGTTACCCCGTCCTTGGTGCGGAAGGAGACGGTTACCCCATGGCAGCATCTGTAGGACATAAAGTGACGGAGCTTTACCCTGCTATGATGCCACTCAAAGTAAAAGAAACATGGGTGGAAAACTGTAGAGCAGATACCATTGCGAAGGTCGCCATGCACGTTGATATTAAAAAGTATAAAAAACTTAGAGCCAAGGGAGACCTTATCTTTACCAAAGGTGGTATACGCGGACCGGTGGTATTGGATTTTTCCCGAGAGATCACGCCTCTTTTATCTAAATTTGATGAAGTGCCTGTACTGGCAAACCTTACCAAAGGCTTGAACGAGGAGCAAATACGGGAACACTTTAAAAAAGAACAAACCAAAGACCCACATCAAAATACCCTTCAATTACTTCAAACGCTTCTTCCTGAGTCAGTCAGTCTGGCACTCTGTAAATTAACAGAAATTGACCCTACTCTCACCTTGGGTAAACAGGCAGGTGTATCAAGAGACAAACTCATCAAACTCCTTGCATGGACACCGCTTACCATCAACGGACATGATGGCTTCAAAATGGCGATGATCACCCGAGGAGGCATACATCTTAAAGAGATAGACCCTTACACCATGCAAAGTAAAAAATTAAACGGACTTTATTTTTGTGGTGAAGTGATGAATTTGGATGGTCCCTGTGGCGGATATAATCTGCAATGGTCTTTTGCAAGCGGCTACTTAGCAGGGATGTTAAGATAAACTTTTCCTACAAAGGTGCATTGATCTCTTTATTTAATTCTTCTTGCAATATAAGATAGTCTAAATGATATTTTAAGAGTTTTTGTTTTACCTGCAGTGTATATAGTTCTCTTTGGTTCACCATAAATATTGTACTTAACCCTAATTTGTATTTTTTATTTTCAGCATTTTCCAATTTTTCCACAAGACGAATTTCAGCCTGTGATTTTTTGATATTCCCTAAGAGTGTCTCAAGTGTATTAATAATGTTCCTGACAGTGATTTTAATGTTAATGATCTTCATCTCTGCCTTTTTTTCAATATTAAGAAGACTGCTTTTTATCTCCATACTTTTTGCCCGATATTTACTTTGCTCAACAGGGAAACCCATTTCCAATGCAAACTTAAAACCGTTACCGTACTGTATATCATGAGATCCGTAAAGGGCTAATTTTAAATCAGGATATTTCAATAAATTACTGTAATGGTCATCTAACTTCAATTTCTCTTTATCATAATCAAAGACTTTTAAGTCCGGTCTGTGATCTAAAGCAAACGCTATCGCTTCTTTTACTCCTTTATGTTTATGGGAAACCTTTTCAAGAGAAGAGAGTCTATAGTGTTTAAAAAATGTCTTAACATCAAAATTTAAATACTTGACAAATTCAAGTAATGCGCCTTCGTATAGGTTTTTTGCAGAGAGTAGATTTTGTTCTCTGTTAATGATCTGCTGCTTCACTTCTAAAAGTGATATCTCTGATACAGCACCTTTCTTTACACTTTCTTGGATATATTTTTCCCGTTCTTTTGCATTAGTCAAAAGATCCTTTACAAGTGAGAGAACTCCTTTATAGTACAAAAGTTTATAATAACTGTAAATAATTTTATAATGTAACATTCGCAGATTATCATGGGTTACTGAATTCATTCTTTTGCTCTCAATGGAAGCAGAATTAAGATTGTACTCACGTTCATTGATATTTTCAATCACCGAAAAAACGGGAACCTTCACACCTATAAGAACTTCACCTTCTTTACCTGTTTTAATATTGTTATACTCTTGTACACCCGTTGCCTTACGATAATCCAGGCTAAGATCTATACCGTTACTTATGGGTTTTTCCACTCCAATGTTTAGAAACTCACCTTCACTTGCACCATAATCTTTGTTATCATATTTTGCTTTTAGCTTTGTATCAAAAGCACCTAAATGGTACTTTTCTTTCTCTTCATAGATAAACTTTTTTCCAATGGCAGAATAATAAAAAGGATTCTTAAGTGTTAAATATTTTGCGATGTCTTTTTTATCAAATATCTCTTTCCCCATGACTGAACTTGTACATAATAAGCTCACCCCTAACAATACTAACTTCATTTTTCCAAGCCTGCTGGTTGTGTTCCCATTTTGGGAGGTAATGCATTCATAAGCCGCCATAACTGGTACCATAGAGGGACAGTTTCAAGACGTACCCACACATTTGCCCGTGTACCTAACTTGAGCAAATGATCTGATGGCCATGGATCTTTTGGATCTTCAATAACATACGCATAATAAAAGCCTGGCTCATGGGAAAGGGGATCAACTCTTTTTATGACTCCACCAAAAGTGCCATATTTAATTTTTGGCCATCCTGGCACCTGCATCGCCGGCCATCCATAAAACATGATCCTTACCTTGTTCCCTGCTCTAATTAGAGGCATATTAAAGTCAGAAACCTTAACCAAAAGTGTTCGTACACTAACATCTGGAGAGAAGAAAAGGACTTTCTCCCCTTTTTTTATCAATTTATTGGTGTCATTCTGATACATACGGACTACATATCCGTCTTTAGCAGCATATGCTTTTGATGTATTGTATCTTGAAATATTCATAGATTGTAACTGTAATTTTTCTTTTAGAGAGGATAATTTATTTTCAGATGTTAATATAAGCGTTTCAAAAGATTTTATCTTATTATTCGTATCATTCAAAAATTTCTCTTTCTCGTTTTCCAAAATATCAATATTTTTCATCTCTATTTCGATATCAAGACCATTTTTTTCCAATTCTGCGTTGGCTTTTACTTTTGAATTTTCAGCACTCTCATATGTTCTCTTTGATTGAATTCCTTCACTAAATAAACTCTTAATTCTTTTAAAATGAAGTGTTTCTATGACACTGTTTTT
>JANTGW010000045.1 GCA_024762705.1 Sulfurimonas sp. | reverse complement strand
ATCATTATGACAATCAGCATTGAAAAAGCCTTGGAGTTAATTTATACAAACACAAAACCAAAGTCTATAAAAATTCTTCCAATAGAAGAGGCATTGGGTCATATCCTCGCCCAGGATATTGTGGCAACACACAACCTGCCACCCTTTGACAATTCAGCGATGGACGGATATGCAGTCAAAATAGATGACTCAAACAAATGCGTAAAGGTTACATGTAGCGTCTTTGCAGGAGATGATTATAAAGGTGAACTCAAACAGGGAGAAGCCATAAAGATAATGACAGGGGCTAAAATTCCTCTTGGAACTCACTGTATAGTTCCTATTGAAGACATAAAAGAGTGTGCAGAGGGGGTCAAGCTTCCTGATAATCTGACAATATCCAAACATATCCGTCTTGCAGGTGAAGACATCAAAAAAGAGACATTACTGTTGTCAAACGGAGATAAAATCGATGCACACCAAATCACCCTTTTGGCTTCGCAAGGTATTAGCCACATTCAGGTATATAAAAAACCTCGTGTAGCCCTTTTTGCCTCAGGGAATGAGCTGAAAATGCACTTTGAAAATGTAACAGACTATCAACTTTACAATACAAACACACCGACTTTACTTTCACGCACAAAAGAACTTGGTTGTGAGGTGGAGTTTATAGGTACGGCCATTGATACTCTAGAAGACTTACACTTACATGTAAAGAGTGCACTTGATTGTGACATCATAATAACATCAGGAGGGGTAAGCGTAGGCGATGCTGATTTTACAAAAGAAGCTTTTGGCAATTTCGGCCATGAAATACTCTTTGACAAAGTAGCAATCAAACCCGGAAAACCGACAACTTTTGGTAAAATCGGTGACAAAGTCATTTTAAATCTTCCCGGCAATCCAATGGCGGCCGCGCTGAACTTTGAACTTTTCGGTAAGAGTATCATTTATGCCATGAGTGGAGCAAAAGCCAAGTTTATAAACACAATAGATGCAAAAATGAAGAGTGATTATAAACTACGAGCCGGCAGAAGAAGCCTCGTACCTGGAAGTTTTGACGGTGAATACTTCACCCCATGCGAGCATTTTGCACCAGGCATGGTTTCACCTTTGGCCTATGCAAATGCTTTTATCATGGTTGATGAGTCTTGTGGGATCATTCCAACAGATGCAAAAGTAAAAATTATGAGTACAAAATTCGATTTTACAAGTGATACACCAAAAAACCTCATTAGCTAGACAGATTCAGGGTTTAAAAACTTTTCACCTCTTTTTATCTTTTCGAAAAGTTCTTTATCCTTAAAATCATTCAAAACCTGTTGTGAAAAAACGATCTTTTCGAGTTTTATTGCGCCCATATTTTCCGAATAAGCGTCCTCAGCGAAACATTGCGCATATCCTGTCTCTGTTTCATGTACTATGACAGAATGCATTTTTACCTCTTTCTCACCATTTACCGTTGATGTAAGACCAAGGAGTCTGTCTATCATAACAAAGATGACACGGGAAAACTGTTCAGCAGAAGGAGAAACCGGAAGTTCTACCCAACGAGCAGAATGTTTTTTCATATCTTGTACGTATTCGGAGTTGTCATCTCTCCACAAAGCAATAGCATGATCAAAACTCTCTACAAGGTCTTTCATGTTTTGTTTCATCAAACCAAAGTCATAGACCATCTGTCCGTTATCTAAAAAATTAGATTCAAACAGTAATTCGACTTTATAAGAGTGTCCATGAATAGAACTTCTGCATTTAACCGTTGAACATCCTCGTACTATATGTGCATTTTCAAATTTAAATAGTTTTCTGATTATCATTCTTGCTACTCCTAGAGTTACTGTTAGAATTTTAGAGATGATTTATGAGGCTCAGACCGAAGGGAGGATTTGTCCTCGTAAATTATTTCTAAAATTCGACTTTAGTTCTTACACACCTTTATTGGCATCCCAAATTCGTATATGCAGTCTGTCGCTAAAATTATATCCTTTTGCTTTACAAAATTCTATAAGCGGCTCCGTATTTTTTTCAAGCTCTTTTTTACTGCCTGCTACAGGCATACAATAAACCTTTGTATTTGGAGAATGGATTGTAACAGTTTCTATCTCGTCTTCAAGAGCTATATCTATAGATTCTTTATCGATAGAAAATTTAAAAAAAGCATCTTTCGCATTTGATGCAAGATTGTAAATCACATCTCCTCGTAAACGCTTACTTAAGGGTTCTCCAGAATTTGAAAGCTTCACTGAAAGAGCAAAAATACACTCTTTGTAAACCGGATACTTTTCGAAATCAACATCCAACGAACCATTTGTCTCAAATGTTATCTGATGCCCTTTTGCAACTAGAGCCTCCAGAAATTGTACAAAAATTTCATCATTAGCATAAATCAGCGGTTCCCCACCGGTTAAAACGATATCCACTGCTTCGGGTAAATCATATAAAGAGAGAATATTGAGTAGTTCCTGTGCTTTGTTTACAGGGATCCAGTTATTTAAAAAATGCTCTTTATTGACCGCATAGACTGTATCACAGCCTGTAACTTCTGTGCCATCAGCAGCAATTTCTTTACAACCGAAACCTTCACATTTCATGTTGCATCCGCCAAAACGGTAAAAAAATGAAGGCGTACCTACATACTTTCCTTCACCCTGAATAGAGTAAAAATACTCAACGAGATAAATCATCCACCAGTCTCATAAAAAGCTCGGTTGGAAACTTCATCATCTTCTCCACCCCAACGATTTTTCTCCGGTTTTGTACGAACAACCTCTTTTAAAACAGCTGCAGCACCTTTGATATCTCCGCGTTTAATAGATTCTGAAATACTCATCGCTTCATCAAAATAAAGACATGGAATAAGATTACCCTCTGCAGTAAGTCTTATACGGTTACACTGTTTACAAAAATCATCTCCATATGGTTCGATAATCCCAAATTTATAGCCATCTTTCATACGATAATAATGAGAAGGTGAAGCACCGTCAAAGCCTTCATCCTCAAACTCATATTTTTCCCCTAGGATCTCTAAGAGTTCTGAAGACTTCAGCCCGGAAATATCGGCCTTTGCAAATTTATTTTCCATATATTCTATAAAACGAATACTCATCCCTCTGGCTTTACTGTATTCCAAAACATCAATTATCTCATCAGCATTCATGTTCTTCATAGGCACCATATTTACCTTGACCTTCAATCCCACATGTAAAGCTTCTTCGACACCTTCGAGAACATTTTTAAGCACATCTTTGCCGGCGATTTCTTCTGCGACATCTGCTTTGAGCGTGTCTATACTTACATTTATACGTTTAAGTCCTGCATCTTTGAGTCTTTGTGCAGCACCTTTTAACAAATAGGCATTTGTCGTCATCGCAAGGTCAATATTTGGTTCATAATCATAAATCATTTTAATGAACTTGTCCAAATCTTCGCGCAATAATGGTTCGCCGCCAGTGATACGAATCTTTTTCACACCTTCGTCTATAGCAACTTTTAAAAACTCAAAAAGCTCTTCAAATGTTAAAAGGTTTTCTTTAGGAACCCATGAAAAAGGTTTTTCAGGCATACAGTATTGACATCTAAAATTACATCTTTCTGTTACAGATACCCGTATATAATCTACAACTCTATCATAGCTATCAATAAGCATTATATTTCCTAATTTTAATTGTTGCTATTATATCTTCTAGAGTTGAAATTAGCTTTATTTGTTATAATAATAAATGCGATTCAGAAAACTAAAAAAACAGACAAAACAAAAAAAAGAACCCAAAAGAACTATTGTTTATGCTTCTTACCCTGATAAAATCAAAGCATTCATAACAGACATGTTTATGATATACGTACCCATTCTCTATCTTATAGCTTATGTTATTATGGGAGGCAAAGATGCCTTTCAGTCGTCGCAAACTGCTCCGCTTACAGGCGTGCTCCTGTACGGACTAATATACGCGATATTACTTTCAAAATTTGGACAGACTCCGGGGAAAAAAGCATATAACATAAAAGTAGTAGATGACAAAACTTTGCAAAACATCTCTTTTATAAGAGCTTTTGTACGATTTATTGGATTTTTGTTTTCTGCAACGATTGTAATAGGTCTTTTTCTTCCATTTTACAGAAAAGATAAAAAAGCACTGCATGATATTTTATGTCACACGCTAGAAATTAAAGTAAAAGATTGATTGAGTTGATTGAGTGGAGTAAAGGAACAAGTTCCTTTACAGGACTAACTAATGTAAGTCTCTCCACACTTCTCTTTTCCAGAGAATAGCAAAAATTGCAAATATGAACATGTAAATCATTACATATTTTCCAACTTCTTCACGTTCATGACGCTTAGAGTCGCCAACATTCTCTAAATGCTCAATAACCTTATCAGCAGCTTCTGCATTCACACCAACACGTGGCATTGCAGTTCCTTTGAGGTAGTTTTGAGGGTTTTCAACAAATGTTTTAATGTAATGTTCACCACGTGAACGGATATACATACTCAAGTCAGGCGGCAGTGTTCCCATATATTTTGCCAAAGAATCTTGGTAGTCCAATACCTGAGTCTCAAATGCCAATTCATCCTGCTTCTTCTTAAATGCCGGTTTTTCACCGATTTGTGTCCAATTGTCATAACGAAGTGCATGACATCTTCCACATGCAAGTTCAAATGACATTTTAGGTGTAAGTTCTTCTTGTTTTACTGCAATTGATTGTAAATATGCAACCATATCAGCAACTTCCTGATCCATATCTCCGCCAGCTCCGTAAAACTGTGACATAGGATGCATTTTCCCTTTTGCAGGGTCAAATTTATGTTCAACCATTAAAGCATGTGCAGGGTTTTTAATAAGATTTGCCAAGAATTTCGCATCATATACTGCACCTGCATTTGAAAGGTCAGGTGGATTCACACCATAAGAAGCTGCCGCTGTTACTGCATCCATCGGTGCAGGCATACCTTCAACCTCTATACTGTGACAACCTGCACAGGCACCAGCACCCATTACCAAATCTTTACCACGGGCCGCATCACCTTTTTTAGTAAGTGCCGGCAGATCTTTATAAGCAAAACCTTCGCTCTCAAAATGCTTATGCATTTGAGAGTGTGCGAACGGCTCAACCAAATAGTAAGTTACAAGAGTAAATGCAGTTACTACCGCTAATATAAATAATTCTTTCACTTTTTACCCCTTAAACTTTTTTTTCATATTTTGTGATAAATGGAAGCGCAATCCATAAACCGATAAATGTCAATGCCGCATAAAAACCAATAGCACTGAATACACCCTCAGGCGGAACTTTACCCATTGCCGTCAAGATAATCATGTCTATAAGCATTGCCCAGAACCAATATTTAAACAAACCACGGCGTGATGCAGGAACTGCATTCGGACTTTTATCTAAAAATGGTAGCAAGAAAAAGATTACCTGTGCGAATGCAAAAGCAATTAGCCCGACATTGGTTGAGAATGGACGGAGAATCTCATAAGACCATAAAAAATACCATTCAGGATAAATATGTGCCGGTGTTTTAAGTCCGTCTGCAGGATCAAAGTTTACCGGATCCATCGCAAAATCATAATGATAGAATACAAGGTAGAAAAAGAAAATCAGGTAAATAGATACTACCATCATATCTTTAGACATAAAATCATTTGCAAATGCGATAACTTTTGAATTTACTTTATCACCAGCTTTGTATTTTGCAGCTTCAGCTTCAAAGTCAATTTCTTCACCGTCCTGGTTGTTAACATGAGGAATACGAAGTGCACCGAAGTGTAAACCAATAAGTCCTAAGATTGCCAACGGTATAAGCAATACATGTAACATAAAGAAGCGGTTTAAAAATGCTTGTGAAGGAACATAATCTCCACGGATCCACTCAACTAAACCGTCTAAATGCAAGCCACCCATGCTAAAAAGATTTGTAATAACCATACCTGCCCAATAAGACATTTGACCCCATGGAAGCATATATCCTGAAAATGCTTCTGCCGAAAACGCCACAAAAAGGAGCATTCCAGAGATCCAAATCATCTCACGTCCCTTTTTGTAAGAACCATAGTAAATACCTGTGAACATATGTATATATATAATTAGAAATACTACCGATGCTGCTACACCGTGAATATGTCTCCACAGCCAACCATAGCCAACTTCTTGCATAATTGTGTAGTTTACACTGTCAAATGCCAACTCTACATTTGGCTGGTAATACATCAATAAAAATATTCCCGAAACAAGCAAAAAAGCGAATGTGATGGCTAAAACCATCCCCATCGCCCATAAAAAGTTGATATTTTTCGGTATCCAATACTCTGTTGCCAAAACACGACGAAGCGTATCAATCGCTAAACGTTGATTTAACCAATCGTGTAGACTTGTTGCTTTTGTAAAATGTGCCATATTTTTCCTTTATTAAAGCGTTACGCCAGTTTCTTTCATTTTTTTATATTCTGGACCTTCTTCACCTAAAACCAGTTTCATACCTTCAATTTTAAATGGAGGAATATCGAGTCCACGAGGAGGCGGAGCTTTTGTCACATCACCGGTAAAATCATATGTTCCCCCATGGCAGGCACATAAAAAACTTTTCTCATCCGGATCATATCCTGGAATACAACCAAGGTGAGTACATAGACCTAAAGCAACCATGAAATAAGCATCACCAACTTTAATGAGTCTCTCCATATCCTTAGGGTTTTGCTCTGCTTTTTTGAGCATTTCTTCAGATTGTCTCAAAACGAATACAGGCTTACCTCTCCACTTTTCCGTCACTAACGAATTTTCTTCATATGTAGACATGTCAAGTGTTGTAAATCCTGCTGCTTTTACACTCGGTAAAGGATCCCAAGTTTTTTTCATCGCATATAATGAAGCCACTGCACCTACACTTGCAACAGCACCAAATGCTTTACCCATAAAACCTCTGCGGCTATTATTTTTCATATTCTCTCACTTCTTATGAATTTTAAGACTTATTATATACCAAATAAGTTTTAACTGTCTATAAAGCTAAGCTTTCTTTTAGAAATGATTTGATTTTGTTACAATTATTTTCGATACTTGTGTAATTATGCTCATATATTGCTTCAATTATCACATTAATATGATTTTTATCATAATTAAAAACAATTGGAACTTTTAGACTTTTAAACAAATTATTCCAGTCTTGTGTATAATCTTCCCGTTGTATATAAATTGGCCTACCACCTGATGCTAACGAATCGAGTACAGCTTGAGGAGACGAGGTAATTAAAATTTTGCTTTGCATTATCATTGTATCATACTCTTCAAACTCAAAAAAATTAATAAATTTCTTTTTTAACATTTCTTCATAATCTAGAAAATAATAAAATCCAAGCTGCAAGTGAGGATGTAAATCGGCTACAAAATCCAAGTGCTTTTCTAAATCTTTATCATAGTCATCATCACCAAAAAAATAAGAGATTTCAATAATTTTCTCATGCTTTTCATAATACTTGTCAGCTACGGCTAAACACTTACAAACACCCTCACCTTCTAGATAAGGAGATATC
>JANTGW010000044.1 GCA_024762705.1 Sulfurimonas sp. | reverse complement strand
TTTTTTGGATTGATTGCGGTATATTTCACAACTAAATATTTAAGTAGCTCACTAAACCAAGTTTCAATTGTATTTATCAGAGATATTATTTATATTGCATTTTTCTTTGCAGGGGTTAAATACTCGTCATCTTACATTAAAAAAAACATACTCGTTAAAGACCCTCAAAGTAGTCTAAAATATTCTAGTATTGTTTTTGCAATTATAATAGCCTGCATGCTTATTTTTGATGTATTGGCAAATCCGAATATTATTAGTCTTGTCTACAATAGTGTCTTTTTTGGAATTATATATGCAATCTTTTTTCTTCAAACAAAAAGCTATTTTTTAAAAATTAATTCCCAAAAACCTGCTTAAGCAGTGATGTTGTCTGTGCAACAGGGTCTTTTCTTATTTGCGCTTCTTTGGTTGCTATCATCTTAAAAAGACCGTCAATTGCCTTTTGTGTTACATAGTCATCAAGTTTTGTATCTGAACTTGAAGGCAGATACTCACCTGCTCCAAAGCTTTTGGCCATATTCATATAAGAGTTGTTTTCGACATAGCCTTTGACATTTGAGGTATAAAACTCATTGAGCGAATCATAATACTTTGCAACACTGTTTTCTTGCATGCTTTTTTGGACTATGGGTTTAATCATCTCTTTAAGTGATGTCGTTGTATGCTTTTGAAAATACTGTGTTGCAGCATCATCCCCGCCGGCTAAAATTGCCTTGGCATCTTCTATACTCATTTTATTCACTGCTTCCATGAAGATCTTCGCTGTTTTTGGTGCTGCCTGAGTTGCCGCATTGTTCATTGAACGAATCAGGTCATCAGCCACTTTGTCACCACCGGCTTTTCGAATCAAAGTTTCTGCTTTTGCAAGATTGTCCGGGAGCGGTATTCTGACTTGAGGGTTATTAAGATACCCTCCTTCTTTACTGAGCTCTTTAACTCCATAATCAACCCCTATTCTCAACGCTTCTTTTAAACCTTTTGTAACAGTTGTGTCACTTAAACTGGTGCTTGAGGGCTTGGACGTTGTCGAAGACGTCGTAGTAGTTGCAGTTTTTACTGTGTTAAGAGCATCATTGGCCATGGAAGAGAAGTCAAAGCTAAATACAGTTGTACAAAGCAATAGAGTACTGGCAAGTATTGAAAATAATTTCATAAAAAACCTTTTGTTAATTTCAAACATCATATCAAAACTCTTACTAAAAAGAACTTTAAAATTTTAATAGCTTTAATGTATAATAAACATTCAATATTTTATATAATAAGAGTCTAATATGATTAGCTGTCAACAATATGACTATATAGAAATAGCCTGTATGTACCACTATCCACTTAGAGTTGTTCTTAAAAACGGCGATAGCATCGAAGGAAAAGCCTTAGATACTAAGCGTAATGACACAAAACAGGAATGTATCGAGCTTCAGACAGAACAAGGTAAGAGTCTAGCAGTCCTTGATGAGATTAAAACCTTAGAAGTCTTAATAAAAAATCCACATTTCCCTCCTCTGCTTCATTTTACTTAAGCATAGTATACTTTCATCATATTTTACTTATGAGGTAAACCATGAAAAGCATTAAAATGGTATGTTCACAATGTCACACTGCCAACGAGGTTCTAGAGAATGCTCTTGTTTGTTCAAAGTGCCAGGCAGAACTCGATCATCCCTTTGCTGTTGAAGTAAACGATGAAGATGCAATAACCCATATCAAAGAAAATGACATAGCGGTATTGGTGGATTTTTATTCTACAACCTGCGGTCCATGCATGGCAATGTATGAAGATTATGAAGATGCAGCACTTGGCTTTGGCGCAACTGTAAGGTTTTTAAAGATCAATGCAGACGAACACCAAAAAGTGGCTCAAGAGTATGGTGTAGGTGCACTCCCGACAATAATTGCCTTTAAAAAAGGCCAAGAGGTCGGTCGCATCAGCCAGCAACTTTCTCAAGTGGAGCTTAGCCTGTGGGCACAAGATCTGGCAGTATTATAATTTATAAAGGAAAACAATGAGTCCGAACAACAGAGAAGTCCAATTACGTAAAACTTGTGAGTTATATGCCTATGCCCTGCTCTCACAAGGTAAAGAAGTACCTGATGAAATTTTGGAGTGTGCAACTTCATACGACTACCCTGTTGAATGTGTCACTGAACTTGCACGAGAAATACAAAGCCTTGACAGTGTTACTTTTGAGAGAATAGTAAATAACCCGTTTTCCCAAGAAGCCAGAGACTTGGCACGATGGTGGGACATGTATCAAACCTATATTCCAGTAAGTAAATGAGCATTGACATTTAGCATTTGCAGATTACAAAAAGTTTTAGATATACCTGAACATATAGATTCATAAAAAAGGACATATGTTATGAAAAAGTTTATACAGATACCGGCAAGTTTACTAAGTTTTTTTATTAGCACAAATATCTTTGCAGCTGATATTGTCACGCAAAAGAACATAGGGCTCGAAGCAGCGAATGATATTGCAAAAACAAGCATAGATGCATGTAGAAAGGCCGGTTACAATGTATCTGCCGTTGTAGTGGACAAACATGGAAATGTTCGCAGTGTTATGCGTGATGATTTAGCAGCAAAGTACACAATAGAAATCGCACAAAGAAAAGCCAACATGGTCATCATGTCAGGTACAGCATCCGGAGCTTTTAAGGCGGCTAGACCGGACATTAGACAGGAATTAAATCACATCAATGGTTTGATTGTAATGCAGGGAGGACTGCCTATCCGTGCCGGTGGTGTACTTCTTGGTGCTGTTGGAGTCAGCGGCGCACCCGGTGGGGATAAAGACGAAGCTTGTGCAGCTGCTGCAATTAAAGCAATATCGCAGCGTTTGGAGTTTGCATCGGTCGACTAAGAGTTAGACTTAAAATGTTCAGCTGCTGCTGTATCCATGGTTTTAACATGATTAATCATCCAAGCCTTTAGATTGCCCTTGATATACGCCATAATGGCATTAGGATCTTTTCTTTCATCAAAATACTTTATGATAGATTTAAGTTCATTAAGGTGCCTGTCATGTTCAGCTTTATGTGAATTAAGCTCAAAGAAACCAGACTCTTTCATAATACTTTCTTCTTGAGCAAAATGTATAGCAGTATGCTCAAGAAGTTCTTTTAAGACTTCAAGAGTTAGTTCTATATTGCCACTCTGTGCGGCAGATTCAAGCTTATTGATAAGAAGAGACTCTTCTAGGTGTGTATCATTCATGCTTGGTACTGCTACCATTGGAAGTTCTTCTTGTATAATCAATTGTTTTCCTTTAAATTATTAAATTGCGTAAACTCTGATATTGTTAGTTTCCAGCTGGCCGTTGAGAATTCTTTGAATTGAAGCGAGTGTTCCGCCTGAACTTTCACATGAACCACATGCTCCAACATATGAGATATAAACGTCTGTCATACCATTTGCCTCTTTGAGATCTATAAAATCCAGATCTCCACCGTCAGCATGTAAATATTCTCTAATTTTATCATCAATGATCTTATCGATAGCATTGATCTTCTGTACTGTACTCATATTCTCAAAGTCTACTGCTTCAGCAGTTTGTGTCTCTTCACTCATTTGTTATTCCTCTTATTTTTTGAATTATAATATCACCTGATACTTAACATTATATAAAAAATTATTTTTGTTGTATTATACAAGCTTGACTGATTCTTTTCCATTTATAGTACGTGTTATAGAGATTTCATTGTTTACAGATTTGATGACAACTTCTGAATGCTCTGTAACAGAGAATTTTCTAAATGTAACCGTTCTCGTATTTCCCTCTTGCAAGTCTTTTACAAGATTATATCCTTCACCTTTAAAATGTTCAATATACTCTTCTATACTGGTGCTTGGAGATACAGGTTGCTCTTTAGACTCATCATACTTCTTTACTTTTGCCCCTTGTGCATCTTCATCATATGATATCTTTAGGCCTACGGAAGGCATATTATTTTCATCCGCCCATTGGCTCACAGTAAACTCTTTTGTTTGTCCATCAGTCAGCATGATAAGCCCTTTTCCATCATCACTGTTAAACTGAAATATCATTCCTGTCATATTCATTTCATTCCTTAAAAATTTACTTAATTTTAGCCTCTTTTAGCTTAATACAACAACTGAATTTAGCTATACTTAGAACAATTTAGGATAGAATTTTATTTATAAATAAGCCCTAAAATAAGGAACTACTCAATGTTAATGGCAAATATGCAAGATGACATCAGCGATGTCGAGCTAAAACAAAGATGGAGGCTCTATTGGCTACAGACAATTTTCGAGTTTGCTAACATAAAACTTCAGAAGATGTCATGGATTGATGCAGATACATGTAAATGGCCCGATGATGAAGCTTGGGAATCCTCTTATGAAGAATGTCTCAGTGCCTATTTCGACATCTTGGCTCTTGATGATGCTTATGAAAAGGCCGTGCAACATGCAAATGTTTCGCAACAAGAAGCACATAACGCAAAAAAATTTCATAAACTTGCAGCCTTCTACATGGAACCAAGCGAAAACCCCCAAGATATACTAAAAGATCAGGAATGGCTTGATGTTGTCCACGCAGCAAAAGAGTTTTGGAGTTACCTCAAAAAAAATGTTTCAGTACAAAGAGAGATTGACTTAATGAATAACTTAGAAAAAAAATTTCCATTTTAAGCTACCTGAATGTTTAAGAGAGTTATAGCTACAATTCGCCAAATAATTCAATTAAATTTTAAACAAGGTAACAACAAGCATGATGACAAAAGAAGAATTAGAGTCAGTTCAAAGCAATGATGAACATGTTCGCAGAGCACTTGCAAACAATCCCGAGGCATCTACACAAGCACTCGATGCTTTAAGTAAAGACGATAATCAATTTATTCGAGCAAGGGTTGCTGCGAATGTAAATACATCATCTGAAACATTAGATAAGCTTAGCAAAGATGAAAGTTCATTTGTACGTGAGTTTGTAGCAGAACATCCAAATACAAAGGTTGAAACACTAATAGCTTTAAGTGAAGACAGAGAAGTTGTATCTTGGGTGGCAGGCAATGCAAATACACCTGTTGAAATACTTGATAAACTAAGTAATGACAGCGATGAGTTTGTAAAAATATCAATTGCAGTAAACCCAAGCACAACACCTGAAATTTTGCATAAACTAAGTAGAGATGAAGATGAGAATGTGAGAGCAGCCATTGCAAAAAACCCAATTGCACCTCTTGAAATATTACAAAAACTTCTTAAAGATGAACATGAAGATGTACGCAAAATAGCTGCGGAACATCCATCGATAATAAATCAAGCATAATCAAGAACAACACTGTAACAAAATGTTACATAGAAAATTCATAAAAAAATATATGTTACAAATAGAAACATATTATAAAATCAAATATTTTCAATATACTAAAAGATATATGGGATAGAGCAGTTTTAAATTACAAATAGTAACATATTTGCAAATATACTCCTTAAATCCTACTATTATTGGAAATAATTTTCTAAACTGTGTAAACTATCGACAAAAGTTAATCAAAGAAGAGGACAACAATATGCCAAATGGAAAAATAGTAGATCTTGCAATAATAGGCGCAGGCCCTGGCGGTATGGCAGCAGCGATTGAAGCAAAACTCGCAGGAATCGAAAACATTATTGTTATAGACAAAGCACCACATCACAATGACATGATTCATAAATTTTACAAAAAAGGTAAAAGAGTCGATAAAGACTGGATGGGAATCAAGTTTGAGTTTACTGGTAATGTTACATTTGAAGAGTGTTCTAAAGAAGAGTACATCGAGCAAATGAATGACAAGTTAACTAACGCAGGTGTACTTGACAAATTTGAATATAATCATGAAATCGTAAGAGTTGAAAAAGGTGAAGATGGTCTTTTCTCAATTGTTTACGCTACAGATGGTATTGCTGAAGCATTAGAAAATATGAAAGCAAAAAATGTCATTCTTTCTGTTGGTCGTATGGGTAAACCAAATAAACCTAAATATAGATTCCCTAAAGAGCTTAAAAATGTTTTAAACTTTAACCTTTCTAAAGTTCAAAACGGTGAACATGTAATGGTAGTTGGTGGTGGAGATACTGCCGGAGAGTATGCATATGGTTTAGTTGAAATGGAAGGCATGGAAGACTGTGTTGTAACACTTAACTACAGACAAGCAGAAATCAAAAGAATGAACCCTATTAATACTGAAATGTGTATGAAATACCTTAACAATGGTCAGCTTATCAACAAGCTCGGTGTAGATATTGAAAGTGTTGAACCGGGAACAGAAAGAGCAATCAAAGTAAACTTTACTGATGGTTCAACTGGTGAATACGATAGAGCTGTTTATGCATTGGGTGGAACTACTCCAAAAGATATTCTTGTAAACTCAGGTGTTAAAACTGGTGAATGGGATGTTCCTGTATATAACGAAGATACTTTTGAAACGAATGTTGAAGGTCTTTACACTATCGGTGACGTTATTACTGACCAGGGAAGTATTGCACTTGCATTCAATCACGCAGGTTCAGCAGTAAAAGACATCGCTTCTAAGTTAAAATAGATAATTCTATTTTAACTTCTTTTTTAAGACTTTGACTTATAAGTCTTATCAACATCAGCCATGAAGGACTCTGTGAACATTCCAACACGGGGTTCATCTTCAAAATGGTAAGCTGCAAATCCAAAAAAATCTTCAGGTGTAATATCATATTCGAACATTTTTTCTATTGCCTTGTTTATATCGTTATTGAAAAATAATTCTGCAATTTCTTCACCCTGATTGCTAACTTCTGCACTTTGTGTTGGTCTGTAACACTTTTGTTTTAACATCAACTCTTCAAGTTCATCAAGTCTCGCACCCTCTTCTTCTGTTGCGGTACCACTTTTAAGTATTTGTACAACCAACTGCTGCATTTCTTCCAATATTTTCGATTGTTCACTCATTTAATCTTCCTCTTCATCATCTATACCTAAGTTCTCAATGAACTGTTCAGCTAAAATATCTGCTTTTTTATAAAACTTTTGTGCAATTTCGGGAACAAACATACTGTCAACCACTTCTTTAAAAAGCATAAGCCATCGTTCAAACGTTTCTCTATACATTTTCCCTAAAAAAGCATGTGGAGGAAAGGGATCACCTCTATAACCTGATTCAGCATTCATCATTAACAGCCAAAAACCAGTGAGCGTATTTAAGTGTTCATGCCATTTACCGCTGTTTAAGTCACTCCCGAGTGCTCTTGTAAAATAAGGGCTTAAAATATCGTCTTTGAGCACATTGGCATAAAACCGTTGTACCATTTCTATTATTTTTGCTCTATCCACAGTCTCATAAGGCATATATTCTCCTAATATTTAATCATGAAAGTATAGCTAAATTTATTTTCTAAAGTAATACTATAAGCTTATAAAAAACTTATAAAATAATACTAATATATTTATTATATTTTTTGTTGGATTTATTTTAATAATATTCTGATTCGATTACACTAATGTTTAGCTTTCAAGCTAATTTAACTATAAGACCTATTTTATATTAT
>JANTGW010000043.1 GCA_024762705.1 Sulfurimonas sp. | reverse complement strand
ATACTATTGATCGA
Source organism: Sulfurimonas sp. (assembly GCA_024762705.1). The sequence continues at coordinate 7,569 of JANTGW010000043.1, read as the reverse complement.
AGGATCAAATGAAGCGATATTTTCACAGATCAATTGTCTTTGAATCTCATTTTCTATGGTGACGATGATTGCAGTACACTCATTCACGTTAAAATGAGACAAAACCATTTGCTGTGCCGCGTTTGCGAAATAGATTGCTTCTTCCCCCTTAGAAATCTCATTATCTACAATCTTAATATCATGATCAAGGATAATATAAAGTAAATTTCTTTCTCTAAACTTTTTAATAAGTTTTTTCCCAACAGGACCATATCCACATACAATAATATGATCACGATAACTATCACCAAGAAGTGCACGATCACGTAAGAGCGTAGGCTCTTTAGTCAGTTTATCGGCAATTTCTTTAATATTTTTTAAAACAAAAGGTGTCAATATCATAGAAAGGACTATCGTAATGATCAAAATTTGATTGAGCTCATTTGGTATCAGTTTATAAGAATAGGCAAGTGAAAAGACTGCAAGAGAGAATTCCCCTACCTGAAACAGTGCCAATGCTGTTTTAAGTGCTGTTCTTTTTTGTACAAAGAACCGTAATATCCCAAAAATAAGCAATCCTTTAAGTACGATAATGCTGACAAGTAAACCTAAAATAATCCATCCATGACTTACAAAAGAATGCCAGTCTATAAGCATGCCCACCGTAACAAAAAATACCCCTAGAAGAATATCCCTAAAGGGGATAAGATCTGCTTCAATGCGATAGCGATATTTTGTTTCAGCGATCATCATACCTCCTATAAAGGCACCTAAAGAATAAGTAAATCCAAAAGCATATGCTAAAAATGAAGCGGACATCACAGTAAGCAGTACCGCAACAAGGAATATCTCACTTGAACCCGTGGACATGGTCCAGTCAAAAAAATGTTCAAGAAAATATTTACCAATGAAAAAGAGTATTAAAAAGACTACTATAGCACTGGCCAATGTTCCAAGTAACAATACAGAGACAGACTCTGACTCTGAGGTAAAAAAAGAAACCATTAAAAGTATAGGTATGACAGCTAAATCCTGAAAAAGTAAAATGCCCAGAGTAACACGCCCATACCCTGAATGAATCTGATTATTTTCATTTAGAATTTTCAAGACAATCGCTGTAGAGGACAGTGCCAATGCAGCACCCACTACAATAGCAGTTTTCATTTTCAAATCGAAAACGAGTACGCTTAGTCCAGTAAAGAGCAGACCTGAAAGAAAAACTTGTAATCCTCCATAGAGAAAAACCTCTTTTTTCATTTTTTTAAGGTGATTAACTGAAAATTCCAATCCAATTGTAAACATTAAAAACACGATCCCAAACTCTGCTAAATGAGACAACATCTCTTTTTGATCTTCAGCAAAATGAAAGATAGAGGAGATGGCAAAACCAGAGAGAACATATCCTATTATAGTCGGGATATCAAACCTTTTTAAAAATACATTTAATACTGTAGATATGCTAATAGTAATAATAAGTATCAGTAAAGCATTTTCCATCTGTCTCTCCCCTGTTTTGGCTATAGTACATTTATATTTTTTTATCATATCCAAACTGTATGTAAAAAATACAATTATTCTTATCACTTATCTTCAATTTTAAGTAATCAAGGTTTCATATAATATAAACTAAACACCTATTCACCAACATTTAGGTAAAATCACGAGAATAAACACACAAGGAATTATCATGGGCCTAGGCATCGGACTTGTTGGACTACCAAATGTAGGGAAATCTACTACCTTTAACGCACTTACGAAAGCACAAAATGCAGAGAGTGCAAACTACCCGTTCTGTACCATTGAGCCAAACAAGGCTGTTGTACCTGTTCCTGATAAAAGACTTGATGAACTTGCCCGTATTGTAAACCCGGAAAAAATACAGCACTCTACACTTGACTTTGTAGACATAGCCGGTCTGGTTGCCGGAGCCAGCAAAGGTGAAGGTCTGGGAAATAAGTTTCTTGGGAATATCCGTGAAACAGAAGTGATCTTGCACATTGTAAGATGTTTTGCAGATGAGAACATTGTTCACACTGAAGGTTCCATTGATCCTATCCGTGATGTTGAGATCATCGAGCAGGAATTACTCTTTGCAGATATAGATGCAGTGCTTAAACGTATAGAAATGCTTAAGAAAAAAGCCAAGGGTAATGATAAAGATGCCAAAGAGCAGCTTGTGGTTGCAGAAGCTTTACTTGCACATATAGAGGATGGTTCTCCCGTTTCTACTTTTGAAGACAAAGACAGTGATGGCTTTTTAGCAATAAACAAAGATTTACGGCTTCTGACATCCAAACCTATCATCTATGGTGCCAATGTAGATGAAGACGGTCTTAGTGAAGATAATGAATTTGTTAAAAAGCTCAAAGAATATGCAGGTGAAAGAGACTCCGAAGTCATAAAACTGTGTGCCAAGGTCGAAGAAGATATGGTAGACTTTGATGATGAGGAGCGGGAAGAGATGCTCACTGATCTGGGTGTAACAGAATCAGGATTAGAACAGATCATCCATAAAGGCTTTGACAAATTGGGTCTTCAATCTTACTTTACTGCAGGGGTAAAAGAAGTACGGGCCTGGACCATACGCAAAAATACGACTGCACCTAAAGCTGCTGCCGTTATTCATAACGATTTTGAAAAAGGTTTTATACGTGCAGAAGTCATCTCTTATGAGGATTTTATAGAGTTTGGCGGCGAAACGGGTGCCAAAGATGCAGGTAAAAACAGACTCGAAGGTAAAGAATACATCGTACAAGACGGCGATGTCATGCACTTCCGTTTTAATGTATAGTATATCCCAAAGGAAAATAATATGAAAAAGTTTTTTTTAATTGGTTTGATAGGTTTCATAATGGTTGGATGTGACGGCAAAAAAGGTACTTTTCTAAATACAGTTGAAAGTCAAAATGACCATGCCACCTCTGTAAAAAAACTTGAAACACTGATTAAAACACAAGGTTTAACACACTTCTCTACCATAGACCACCAGGCAAATGCCAAAAGTGTAAAGATGAACCTAAAACCTGAAACAGTTGTGGTCTTTGGTAACCCGAAAATGGGTACAGTACTCATGAACTGCAACCCTTCTATGGGACTGGACCTACCACTGCGTATACTTATAACAACTGATTATGAGGGGAAAACCATGTTTACCTACACTAATCCTGAGTATTGGTCACTTAAACACAACATAAAAGACAAAAACTGTTTGAACATACTTAACAAAGCAAAGATAGCACTTTCAGATCTTGCAGAAGAAGCTGGGAAAAAATAAATGCTCATATCTACCAACGATATACTTTATCGCATACAAAAAGCATTGAATCTTACAAGAGAAGAGATACTGGAAGCGTACAAACTTGAAGCTTACGAGATGAATCCATCTCACCTCGAATCTCTTCTTAAACGTCGTCAAGAAAAAGGTTTTATGCTTTGTTCTTATGAAGAACTTGGTGTTTTTCTTGATGGCTTGGTTACACTTAAAAGAGGTCCGTCTCCCAGAAGAAATGCTGACGAAGTGGTCGAACTTACTAAAAATCTCATACTAAAAAAACTCCGTATTGCCTTAAATCTCAAAGAATCTGATACTGAGATCATCTTTGGTCTTGGAGATGTAAAACTTTCCAAACAACAAATGGCATCCCTCTTTCGTAAAGAAGGTCATAAAAACTTTAAAGCATGCTCCGATGAATTACTCATAGCATTTATAGAAGGGCTGGATGAATTTTACTATGTTGGACCTGAAGAGTCATGAAACATTCAGACTTTTTAAAAGTATTGAAAACGTTGAAAAGTCAGCTTATAACAACAGAAAATAGAAAAAAAACACTCACTACCCCTAAACAATATCCATCCCAAAAAATAAACTGTACCTGTAAAGACTCCGATGGGGAGAGTAAATATCTCTATACCTCTCAAAAAGAGATTGTGTATCTCCTTGCCAATAAAACAATCACTCTTTACTCCTATCCCTGTCCCTATGAAAGAGGCTGGCACCTGACAAAATCTTCTTCTTAAAAACCAGAGCCGAACCTTTTAGATATACTATATTTTGAGAAGAAATTTAAAAGGAAAAGAAATGAAAACTGTCACCATTCTTGCTAAACTAACCCTTTCTGTACTTTGTGCTTCTGTACTTTTAACAACTACAAGCCTTGAAGCAAAAGGTCCTCTAACCGAAGCAGTAAACATACAAGTTGTTCTAAAAAATGCTTTAACTGCAGAACGCATCAATGCGGTGCTCAAAGAAGCTTATGAAAAATTCAAAGACAACCAGGAAGGGAAAAACGCAGATTATATTAAAGCCCTTGCTATCGTTGATTCTAAAATGTTCGGTATCACACTGGTCACACCGGATGGTAAAGTGTATGAGATCGGTGACACTAAAGAAGTAGTTTCCATACAGTCTATCTCTAAAATATTTACCGCTGCAAAAGTAATGCAGGAAAAAGGTGACAAATTTCTTCAGGAAAAAATTGGTGTCAATGCAACGGGACTTGCCTTTAATTCCATTATAGCCATTGAATTGCATGGTGGTTCAGCATCCAACCCTTTTGTAAATGCCGGTGCCATCCAGTCTACTTCATGGGTAGAAGCAAAAGATTCTAAAGAACGTTGGGAAAAAATATATGCCAATATGGACGACTTTGCAGGAAGAAAACTAAGTTTCAATGAAGAAGTATATATTTCAGAAGTGAATGACAATAAAAATAACCAGGCCATCTCCAAAATACTTGATGCTCGAGGACGCATGGGGTCAGACCCGCTTGAAGCAACGACTGTCTATACGAAACAGTGTTCAGTGAATGTCTCAGCACATGATCTTGGTATAATGGCTGCTACCTTTGCAAATGATGGTGTGAATCCAAAAACAGGGTTAAAAGTATTGGATGAAAAATATGTGTCAAAGATCTTGGCAGTGATGGCAACAGCAGGCCTTTATGACAATGCCGGAGACTGGTTGTACCTCACAGGAACACCTGCAAAATCAGGTGTGGGAGGAGGAATCCTTGCAGTAGTTCCTGGTAAATTGGGGATAGGAGTCGTTTCACCACCATTAGATAAGTTTGGAAACTCTGTTCGTGGTCAACTGGCAGCAGCCTATATCATTGACAAATTGGGTATAAACCCGTTTGCACAATAAGGATAAACAATGAAATTATCTTACTCTAAAACGTTGTTACTCACACTGCTTCCTGTTATGGGAACATCGTTATACGCTGCAGAATCTCTTATTACATCTGATGTACCAGATGCTGACCATGCCTATGAAACGGTAACCCATACAGATGATAAAAAAGAGGGCTATCTTTTGGGTGACGGATGGAAAGTGACAGGCGATATGAGGGTCGGTTATGTGAACTATGACTATAGTAATTCACCAAAGAATCCGGAACCAACGATTAACAAAGGGCATTTGGATTCAAAAGGTATTTATTTTATCCCTAAACTTTCTATCACTTCCCCAGACTATAACGGGCTTTCTTTTAAGATCACTGGTGGAGGAGTCACTGACTTTGGTATTAATGATCCAATATATGAAAATAGAACCTTTGCTTTTGGAGATGGAAGTTCTTATGCTATATTACAGGAAGCGTATGTCAAATATGTGAATAGCGGACATATCTTCCTTGCCGGTAATTATGAACTCTCAACACCAATGGTCGATGCGGATGACTGGTACCTGTTTGCCAATACCTTTCAGGGTGCATACTATAAAAATACAACGATTGAAAATATAGCTTTTGCAGGTGGGTATATTTATAAAATGGCCGGGGTATGGGATGGTGGTGCGAGTAATCCACACCGTTTTCACTCTATGGCAGATCAGTCATATGTTGATCAAAGAGATAAAGACAATGCAGGTGACGCAGGTATGTGGGCAGGTATGTTCAAGTATGAAAAAGATGAGCATAACTTTCAAATCTGGGATTATTATGCTGTAGACCTTTACAATACTTTGTTCTCTCAGTATGACTACTCCGGAGAGTTTGAGAGTGGAAACTATACAGCCGGTGCACAACTTATAAATTTTAAAGATGTTGGTGGTAATACCTATACACCAATAGATTACAGTATATACTCTCTCAGGTTTGACGGTAAATTTGAGAATGGATTTGACTTTTCAACGGGTGCAGCATTTTATACTGATGAACCCGGTGCCAGTGCGACATTGGGTTCTTGGGGTGGGTATCCTTATTTAGCCAATGGTATGATCTTTCACTTTTTTGAAGCAGGAGACCTACGCAATGCCAACTCATACAAAGTACAACTAGGCTATGACTTGAGTGCAACAGTCACGGATGGACTGTGGGTAGGTGCACGATATACTTATTTTGACCTAGACCCCATCTACTCAATCTCTTCAGAGACGGGTCTTGGACAAGAGTATCAACACAATTATGGTGTACGTGCAAGTTATAACCATCCGGACGGCTATTACATTACAGGTACTTACGAGTATGTTGATCTGGATCAGCAAAAATCAATTTCTGCGTTACGACTCATAGGTGGGTATAAGTTTTAAAACTAAAATCAAATAAGGGAATTTATATCCCTTATTTTCATATTTAAAATCAAATCTTTTGTATCCAAATTGTTATCATTCTGTTACTATCCTGTTACATTTTCCCTATAACATCTTCAATCAAATAAATTTAAGGGAATAAAAAACAATGAGAAAAACACTATGGGGATTATCATTTATTACATCTGCAATACTACTTTCGGGATGTAATGACACAAAAAATATATTAGAAGAAGCCGTTATTGTACCTGCTCCTGTAAATACTACTAATGATGTAACCGAGGATGACGGATGAGAGAAGTGAGAAAAAAGGGATTGAACCTGAAGCACTTACATTAGCACACATTGACGAAAAGGTATTTGCTTATGTTGGTCTTGAAAAACAAGGCGGATTCTTTGTGTATGACATCACAAACCCTGATGCACCTGTAATGGTAGAGTATAATAACGACATTGACTATACGAAAAAATTTGATTATAAGACTGAAGAAGTTCCTGCCGATATAGACGATATGGGTCCAGAAGGAAGTAAAACATTTGAACAGGAGGGTAAAAACTATTATGTTACTTCAAATGAAGTAAGTGGTTCAGTCTCAATTTATGAACTGTCAAACGATGGTAAGGCAACAAAAAAAGGAACATATAGAAGTGGAATCTACAACGAATCAGCAACTGAGATCGTAGATTATGATGCAGAAGGCAAGAAACTGTTTGTCACTTCAGCTGCCAAAAATGCGATTATTGTGCTTGACATCTCGGATGTTTCAACACCATCATTCATTAAAGAAATTGATCTGTCAGAGTATGGTACAGGTGTGAACAGTGTAAGTGTCTATAACAGTACAATTGCAGTTGCAGTAGAGAATAAAGAGAAAAAAGATACCTTTGTAAAGAGAAAATTTCTAAGAATAATTTCACTTTACTCAAATAATTTTTCCGCCTATTCCCACTCTATCGGTAAGAATACACTAGAGTACAATTGAAAATTCAGCACCACCATTAACATTTTTGACTGCAAGAATACCATCCATATTACTTTCTATGATACTCTTTGAAATATTCAA
>JANTGW010000042.1 GCA_024762705.1 Sulfurimonas sp. | reverse complement strand
TTAAGAATGGTCAAGGGCATTTAGATGATAGAGACCACTTAGGTAATCGTCGTATTCGTTCTATTGGTGAACTTCTTGGTAATGAATTGCATAACGGTCTTGTAAAAATGCAAAAAGCGATTCGTGACAAACTCTCAACTATGAGTGGTCCAATGAATGAACTGATGCCACATGATCTAATTAATTCGAAAATGATTACATCTACAATCATGGAATTTTTCTCCGGTGGACAGCTTTCTCAGTTTATGGATCAAACAAATCCACTCTCAGAAGTTACGCACAAACGTCGTTTGTCAGCACTTGGAGAAGGTGGTCTTGTTAAAGAGCGTGCAGGTTTTGAAGTGCGTGATGTTCACCCGACACACTATGGTAGAATTTGTCCGGTAGAGACTCCAGAGGGTCAAAATATTGGTCTTATCAATACTTTGGCGATGTATGCAAAAGTAAATGAACATGGTTTTATTGAAGCACCGTATAAAGTGATGAAAGACGGTCAGGTTACTCATGAAGTCGTTTATTTAACTGCAACACAAGAAGAAGGAAAAATGATTGCTGCTGCATCAAATAAACTTGATGAAAATGGGCAGTTTGTTGAAAGTTTAATTGCTGTAAGACAAGACGGTGAAATTCTTTTAAAAGATCCTAAAGAGTGTGAATATGCTGACTTGTCTTCACAGATGGTTGTTGGTGTTGCTGCTTCACTTATTCCATTCTTGGAACATGATGATGCCAACCGTGCACTTATGGGATCAAACATGCAACGTCAGGCAGTACCACTTTTACGTGCTAATGCTCCAATGGTAGGGACAGGTGTTGAAAAACTCGTTGCACGCGATGCATGGGAATGTGTAAAAGCAAAACGTGCAGGAAAAATAGAAAAAGTCGACAGCAAACATATTTATGTAATGGGTGAGGAAGATGGAGAAATCTTTATAGATTACTATCCTTTGCAAAAAAATCTTAGAACGAACCAAAATACGTCCTTTACTCAAAAACCTATAGTAAAAATAGGTGAAATGGTTGAAAAGAATCAGATTATTGCTGATGGTCCAAACATGGATAGAGGTGAGCTTGCTCTTGGTGTAAATGCTATGGTTGCTTTTATGCCTTGGAACGGGTACAACTTTGAGGATGCGATTGTAATCTCAGAGCGTTTGATTCGTCAGGATGCATTTACTTCAGTACATATTTATGAAAAAGAAGTCGAAGCACGTGAACTCAAGCATGGTGTTGAGGAAATTACACGAGACATTCCGAATGTTCGTGATGATGAATTGGCGCATCTGGATGAATCTGGTATTATTAAAATCGGTACAAATGTAAAAGGCGGCATGATCCTTGTTGGTAAGGTTTCTCCAAAAGGTGAAGTAAAACCAACTCCAGAAGAGCGCCTTTTACGTGCAATATTTGGTGAAAAAGCCGGTCATGTTGTCAATAAATCATTGTACTGTCCTCCATCAATGGAAGGTGTAGTTGTAGATATTAAAGTATTTACTAAAAAAGGTTACGACAAAGATCCTCGTACATTGGAACTGGAAAAAGAAGAAAGAGATTATCTTGAGCGTGAGCATTATGACAGATTAATCATGATTGATAAAGAAGAGATGCTTCGTGTTACAAAACTATTGACACGTGAGCCGCTTCAAAGTGATATCAAGATAGGTGATACAGAGTATAAAGCCGGAGATATCATTAATGGTGATGACTTGGCAAATGTAAATCGTTTTGCGATGAATGCAATTGTAAAATCATTTTCACAGGAAATTCAGGACGAGTACAATAAGACAAAAAATCACTTCCAAAAGCAAAAAAGAATTTTCAGAGATGAACATGAAGAAAAGCTAACGATTTTGGAAAAAGATGATATCTTGCCAAATGGTGTTGTGAAGTATGTGAAAATATATATAGCTACAAAACGTCACCTAAAAGTTGGTGATAAAATGGCTGGTCGTCACGGAAATAAAGGTATTGTGTCAAACATCGTTCCTGAAGTTGATATGCCATATATGGAAGACGGACGCTCTGTTGATGTGTGTCTAAATCCACTGGGTGTACCTTCACGTATGAATATTGGTCAAATATTGGAAATGCATCTTGGTATGGCTGGTCGTGAACTAGGACATCAAATACAAGAGCAGTTTGATGTAAAGCAAAAAGACTATCTTGACAATCTACGTGCAAAAATGATTGAAATCGCAGATGTTGCAGGCATGATGAAAGCTCAGGAAGTAATCGGTAAAATGAATGATGAAGAGTTCCTTGAACATGCAAGAGACTGGGCAAAAGGTGTCAAATTTGCTGCACCTATTTTTGAAGGAACTAATGCTGAAGAATTTGAAAAGCTATATAAACTAGCAAATATGGACAGTGACGGAAAACGTGTACTGTATGATGGAAAAACTGGTGAGAAGATGAAAGAGCGTGTAAATGTAGGTTACATGTATATCTTGAAACTACATCACCTAGTTGATGAAAAAATCCACGCACGTTCAACTGGACCATACTCATTAGTTACACAACAACCAGTCGGTGGTAAAGCACTCTTTGGTGGTCAAAGATTCGGTGAAATGGAAGTCTGGGCACTTGAAGCATACGGTGCTTCAGCAGTTCTAAAAGAGATGTTGACTATCAAATCAGATGATGTAGATGGTCGTGTACGTGCTTACAAAGCACTTACAAAAGGTGAGTTGGTACCAGAATCTGGTATTCCAGAAACACTATTTGTATTGACTAAAGAGCTTCAAGCATTGGCTCTTGATGTAGATATTATGGACGAGGTAGAAGACGATGAGTAAATTAGTACCAGTAGAAGTAACAGAAGAAAGTAGACCAAAAGACATAAAACAGCTGCAATTCCGTTTGGCGTCACCTGAAAAAGTGATGTCATGGAGTCATGGTGAAGTTAAAAAACCTGAAACTATCAATTATCGTACTTTAAAACCGGAACGTGACGGTTTGTTTTGTGCCAAAATCTTCGGGCCTGTAAGAGATTACGAATGTCTTTGCGGTAAATATAAGAAAATGCGTTATAAAGGCGTTGTGTGTGAAAAATGTGGAGTTGAAGTAACATCTACAAAAGTTCGTCGTACGCGTATGGGTCATATCGAACTTGTGACTCCTGTTGCACACATATGGTATGTCAGTTCTTTACCTTCTCGTATTGGTACACTTCTCGGTATCAAAATGAAAGATTTGGAACGTGTACTTTATTATGAAGCATATATAGTTGAGAGCGGAGGAGAAGCATATTATGATGCTGAAGCTAAGACTCCTGTTCTAAAATATGATGTATTAAATGAAGAGCAGTATCGTACACTTGTGCAAAGATTTGGAGAGCTTGGCTTTAAAGCACGTATGGGTGGCGAAGTTATTCGTGATCTATTGGATTCAATTGACTTGGTTGACTTGTTTTCTAATCTTAAAGAAGCAATTGGTGAAACAAAAAGCGAGGCAATGAAAAAGACTATCAACAAGCGTCTGAAAGTTATTGAATCATTTTTAAATTCAGGAAACAACCCTGCATGGATGATGCTGACAGTACTTCCTGTACTTCCACCGGATTTACGTCCATTAGTATCACTTGATGGCGGTAAGTTTGCGGTTTCGGATGTAAATGATTTATATCGTCGTGTTATTAATCGTAACCAGCGTTTAAAACGTCTGGTAGAACTTGAAGCGCCTGAAATTATTGTTAGAAATGAAAAGCGTATGCTTCAAGAGTCAGTAGATGCACTTTTTGACAATGGCCGTCGTGCAAATGCTGTAAAGGGAGCTAATAAGCGTCCACTAAAATCTCTAAGTGAGATCATTAAAGGTAAGCAAGGACGTTTTCGTCAAAATCTTCTTGGTAAACGTGTTGATTTCTCGGGACGTTCTGTAATTGTTGTCGGACCATCTTTACGTATGGATGAGTGTGGACTACCTAAGAAAATGGCTCTTGAATTATTTAAGCCACACTTGATTGCTAAGCTTGAAGATAAAGGTTACGCAACAACTGTTAAAGCAGCTAAGAAAATGATTGAAGATAAAACAAACGAAGTTTGGGAATGTCTAGCTGAAATTGTTGATGGGTATCCGGTTATGCTAAACCGTGCACCGACACTTCACAAGTTGTCGATTCAGGCTTTTCATCCGAAGCTAATAGATGGAAAAGCAATTCAGCTGCATCCATTGGTTTGTGCCGCATTTAATGCCGATTTCGATGGGGATCAAATGGCAGTTCACGTGCCATTATCTTCTGCTGCTGTTGCAGAAGCTAAAGTATTGATGTTGGCATCTATGAATATCTTGCTTCCTGCATCAGGAAAAGCAATTGCAACACCTTCTCAGGATATGGTACTTGGTATTTATTATATCTCATTAGAAAAAAATGGTGTGAAAGGTTCAAATAAACTTTTTGCAAATGTTGATGAGATCAGAATTGCACTAGAACATGATGCACTTGATTTACATGCAAAGGTTAGAACGCGTGTTGATGGACGTATTATTCATACAACTGCAGGTCGCTTGCTTATTAAAGCAATTTTACCTGATTTTGTTCCAGCTGAACTTTGGAACAAAGTAATGAAGAAAAAAGCTATTAATGAAATTGTTGACTATGTTCAAAAACACGGAGGTATAGGTGTAACAGCATCTTTCCTTGATCGTTTGAAAGACTTAGGTTTTAAACATGCGACAGAAGCAGGTGTATCTATATCTTCTGATGATATCCGTGTTCCGGACATGAAAGCAGCAAAAATTGCTGAATCTAAAGCTCGTGTAATTGAGATTCAAAAACAATTTGAAGCTGGTCTTTTAACTGAGCAGGAAAGATACAATAAGATTATTGATGTTTGGACTGATACAAACAACACACTGGCTTCAGAAATGATGCAGTTGGTTCAGACGGATAAAGATGGGTTTAATTCTATTCACATGATGGCTGATTCTGGTGCCCGTGGTTCTGCAGCACAGATTCGTCAGCTTGCAGGTATGCGTGGACTTATGGCTAAGCCAAGTGGAGATATTATTGAAACACCAATTATCTCTAACTTTAAAGAAGGTCTAAACGTAATAGAGTATTTTATTTCAACTCACGGTGCGCGTAAAGGTCTTGCCGATACTGCCCTAAAAACAGCGAATGCCGGTTATTTGACTCGTAAGCTTGTTGATGTTGCGCAAAACGTTAAAATTGTTGAGCATGATTGTCATACTCACGAAGGAATTGAGATTTCAGATATTCAAGATCAAAATACATTGATTGAATCATTAGAAGACAGACTAAACGGTCGTGTTCTTGCAGATGATGTCATTGACCCTATTTCAAATGAAATTCTTTATGCCGAGGGAACACTTCTTGATGAAGTTTCTGCAAAAGTGATTGCAGAGTCAGGAATTAAAACTGCAGTAATCAGAACACCTACTACATGTAAAAGCGAAGACGGTGTTTGTGCTTTATGTTATGGAGTAAACCTCGCAACGGGTCACATCGTACGTCCTGGTGAAGCTGTTGGTATTGTTGCTGCGCAGTCAATTGGTGAGCCTGGTACACAGCTTACGCTTAGAACATTCCACGTTGGTGGTACTGCATCTTCAACTGCACAAGAGCGACAAGTTATTGCAGAAAAAGAAGGTTTTATCCGTTACTATAACTTGAAAACCTATAAAAACAAAGAAGGTAAAAATATTGTTGCCAACCGTCGTAATGCAGGTGTGCTTCTTGTTGAACCAAAAATAAAAGCACCGTTTGAAGGAATTCTTGAAATCCAGACGATTCATGATGAAGTTATTATAAGCGTTAAGTCTGATAAAGAGACAGTACGTTATTCACTTCGTAAAATGGAGATCGCTAAACCGAATGAACTTGCCGGTGTCAGTGGACAGATTGAAGGAAAATATTACTTCCCTTACAAAAATGGCGATAAAGTAGAAGCATTGGATTCTATTGTTGAAACAATAAAAGATGGTTGGAATGTTCCAAGTCGTATTCCATATGCATCAGAACTGTTAGTTGATGATGGTGCTCCTGTTACACAAAAAATACTTGCTAAAGAAGCCGGTACTGTGAAGTACTTCTTGCTTAAAGGTGATTATTTGGAAAGATTTGAAGGACTGAAGTCTGGATATGAAGTTGTTGAGAAAGGTCTTTTTGCAGCTGTAATTGATGAAAATAACCGTGAAGCAATTCGTCATTATATTGCCCGTGGTTCTGTTATAGTGACAGATGATGATGATAGTGTAGATAGAGATACTGTAATTGCAAAACCGTCATCAGATGAATCGGTTGTGATAGCTGAATGGGATCCGTATTCCAATCCTATTATTTCTGAAGCGAACGGTGTTGTAAAATATGAGGATATCATTGTTGGAACGACTGCAAGTGAACAGCTTGATGAGTTGACAGGTAAGACCCGTCTTATGATCAATGATCATATTTCATCTGAGTATAAACCTGCTATTGTTCTTGCAACAGAAGATGGTGAAGTACTGCGTTATGCAGTTGAGCCGAAATCATCTGTATATGTTGCTGATGGTGCACAGGTAAAAGTTGCTGATATTTTGGCAAAAACACCAAAAGCATTGCAAAAATCATCAGATATTACAGGGGGTCTTCCACGTGTATCTGAACTTTTTGAAGGTCGTCGTCCTAAAGCAACTGCATTGATTTCTGAAATTGATGGTGTTGTAAGTTTTGGTAAACCACTTCGTGGCAAGGTAAGAATAATAGTTAGTAATGCTGAGAATGGTATTGTAAAAGAGTATTTTGTTGATAAATCACATGAACCGGTTGTTAACCCTGGTGATTTTGTTCACGCAGGTGAGCGCTTGACAACAGGTATTTTATCTTCACATGAACTTTTACGTATCATGGGTGTAAAAGCGCTTTATAACTACCTTGTTTCTGAAGTGCAGCAAGTTTACCGTTCTCAAGGGGTTAACATTGCCGATAAGCATATTGAAGTAATTTTTACACAGATGTTGCGTCAAGTGAAGATTATAAAATCCGGTGATACGAAATTCATTGAAGGCGACTTGGTTTCTAAAGTAAAATTTGCTCAGGAAAATGAAAAAATTATACGTCTTGGCGGTCGTCCTGCGATTGCTGAACCATTTTTGGTTGGTATCACACGTGCTGCAGTATCAGCAGACAGTATTATATCAGCGGCATCTTTCCAAGATACTACGAAAGTATTGACAGAAGCTGCAGTTTCGGCTAAAGTTGACAACCTTGACAACTTGAAAGAAAATGTTATTATAGGTCGTACTATTCCTGTTGGAACTGGTATATATAAAGACAAAAATATAGAGTTTGTTACAGAAGAATAAAGTCCTTTTTTATATATTCAGAGTATGGGCTTTAGCTCATACTCTGATCACTGCGTTCGGTACTAAAGCTAGTCTCTTTACAAGAGCCAGAGTTTTTACATTAGCAATAAGTGCACACTAATCTAATTTTTATATTAATAATTACTTAAAATAAGCTAACTTTAAATACAATTTCTGTAATATTTCGTGTCTATAACTCTCTACATTTTGTAAGAGTTTTATTCTACTGGAAAAATTAAGTAAAAAGGAATTGTATGCCTACAATCAATCAATTGATTCGTAAAGAGCGTAAACGTGTGATTAAAAAATCAAAATCACCGGCTCTTGACTCATG
>JANTGW010000041.1 GCA_024762705.1 Sulfurimonas sp. | reverse complement strand
ATTTTTTATATCATAGCAAAATATTAGCAACAAAGAAAAATGTATCAATTTTATGATAAAATATTTTCATGATAAAAAAACAGATTTTAATACTTGAAGTGAATCAACATAACTTTGATGTCCTTAACTCCTTGTTGACGCAAAAAGGATTTACATGTAAAGCGGTACTTAATATTGAAGATTTCAATAAAGCGAAAGAGAGTATCAATGACTTTAATCTGATTATAGTAAATGCCAGCATTACTTATTTGCAGCCGGCTCAAATTATCTTTGAAAGCGAGTTTGACAGTTCTGTGAAAATTCCAACTATATTTATTGACAGTGCAGAGCTTTACAGCAAAGAAAAACTACGTGAATGTTTTGCTGCAGGGGCGAGTGATTATGTTAAAAAACCTTTTGAATCATTTGAGATCATAAGCAGGGTATCGTACCACTGTAAAGAGTTTTCCAAGATTCAGGAGTACAGACTGAGAATGGATAAGCTAGCAAACCTCGCAACAATTGATCAGCTTTCAAAACTAACATCCAAAATGCAGATGCAGGCTATATTGA
Organism: Sulfurimonas sp.; assembly: GCA_024762705.1. The sequence goes on along the minus strand of JANTGW010000041.1, from coordinate 7,252 downwards.
AACATCACATAGACTATTTTAATAGGTATAAAAATGATACAACTATTGTTTATTTTACTCTTGCAAATATCAATAAAATCATAGGAATATTTGGACTAAGCAAGGGTGAAAAAATTATATCATTATTTGCAAAAGAACTTAAAAGTTTAATTCGTGCCTCAGATGTTTTGGCGCGATGGGAAGGTTCTGATTTTGTTCTTATACTTACAAATACAAGTGAAAAGTCAACAGAAGCTTTCATTAAAAAAATAAGCCATGAGCTTGCAAGAGTCGAATCACTTAAAGATTTAAAACTTGAAATAGCTTTTGGTATAACAGGTTTTATAGAAGATGATGAAATACAAATGCTTATAGATAGAGCAAAATACGCTTTAGGTGAAGCGAAGCAACAAAGATATGGAAAGATCTTTATTGCCTAATAAAACCTCTCTAGTCGAAGTGTAAAATATCTTTAGCCTGAATCATGTCTTTATCACCACGACCCGATAAGTTTACTATGATAGTTTTTCCCTCTATATTGTTCATTTTTTTCAAATATGCAATGGCATGAGAACTCTCAAATGCCGGGATGATTCCCTCTTTTTGTGAAAGCCACACAAAAGCATCCAGCGCTTCCTGGTCAGTTACATTGTCATAAGAAACTGATTTGTTGTCTTTATGAAAAGCATGCTCAGGGCCGATACCCGGGTAATCTAGCCCGGCACTGATAGAATGTGCTTCAAGTACTTGACCATCTTCATCTTGAAGAAGGTAACTCATCTGACCATGTAAAACTCCGGGACGTCCTTTTTCCAAAGAACAGCCGTGTTTATTTGTTTCAAGTCCAAGTCCACCGGCTTCAATTCCTATACACTGTACTTCTTTGTCTTCTAAAAAGTGTTGAAACATACCGATGGCATTGCTCCCACCGCCTATACATGCAATGACATAATCAGGAAGTCGGTTTTCTTTTTCGAGAATCTGCTGTCTTGCTTCCCATCCAATGATGGCTTGAAAATCCCTTACCATCATAGGGTAGGGATGAGGCCCTGCAACTGTACCTATGATGTAAAAAGTGTCGCGTGCATTTGTAACCCAGTGGCGGATGGCATCATTCATCGCATCTTTGAGTGTTTTACTGCCACTTACAACAGAGTTTACTTTTGCACCCAGCAGTTTCATACGAAAAACATTGAGCTCTTGTCTCTCTACATCTTTTGCACCCATAAATATCTCACACTCAAGGCCAAGTAACGCTGCAATAGTTGCTGTTGCAACACCATGTTGTCCCGCACCGGTTTCAGCGATGACCTTTTTGTAACCGAGTCGTTTTGCCATTAAGCCCTGCGCTATTACATTGTTGACCTTATGCGCACCGGTATGGTTCAAATCTTCTCGTTTTAAGTAAACTTTTGCACCGATCTCTTTGGAAATGTTTTCGGCATAAAAAAGAGGGCTGGGACGTCCTACATAATCTTTGAGATAGTAATCAACTTCTTTCCAAAAGTCTTCATTAAAACGAATCTCTTCATATTCTTCTTTGAGTTTGAGAAGTGCAGGCATGAGTGTTTCAGGAACATAACGACCGCCAAAGATTCCAAAGTGTCCGTTTTCATCAGGATCATATTTTGAAGGAGTGGGAATATACATCATTAATTAACCTCTATTACTGTGTAAACATCAGTTTTTTCTTGTAGTTTTTTTATACCGTCTAAGAATGTGAGTCCAATTATAAAACAGCATTCAATACATAAGGCACCTGTCTGATTCACAAGTTTTGCAGCTGCATTAGCTGTACCGCCTGTGGCTATTAAGTCATCTATGACCAGTACTCTCGCACCTTTTTGTTCACCAAAAGCATCTATGTGTACTTCTATTTCATCTACACCATACTCTAAGGCGTATTTCTCGCTGATAGTTGTATAAGGAAGCTTGCCTTTTTTACGAATAGGCACAAAACCGAGTCCAAGCATCTGCGCAAGAGCTGCTCCAAAGATAAACCCGCGTGCATCGATACCGGCAATATAATCAAGGTTGTACTCTTTGTATCTTTGATAAAGATGATTCATAAGTACACCGTAGGCTTCTTTGTTGTTAAGTAAAGTTGTAATGTCTTTAAAGACTATACCCGGTTTTGGAAAGTCTTGTATGTCTCTGATCGAGTTTTCAATAATCTTTTTTTCTGTATTACTGAGAGTTATCATGTCTATCCTTATAAAAGTGCGTCTATACGACCCTCAAGTGCTTTTATTTTTGCATTGAGTCTATCTACTTCTTGTCTGTGTTTTGAATTACGTTGTTTTAAAACTTTGAGCTCATTTCTGAGTTTTGTTAGCTCCTCACTCAGTATATCAACATTACCAAGTGCACGTTGGAGTTGGATTTGGTACTTTCGTATCAAAATTTCTGCTTCTTGAAGTGTTAACTTCATCAAATCATTACTTCTTTGTTCTTTATTCGTAATGCTTTTAAAGTAAAACATTTTTACAAACAAATATATTGAAACAACAGAGAGTATTGTTAAAAGTGACCATTCCCAAAACATAGCTTTTCCTTGAATTTATTTGTTAGACTGCTTCTATCTTCTCTACTCTTGCAACGTGACGACCACCTTCAAAACTTCCTGCTAGCCAGGCATCAATGATAGATTCAGCAACTCCTTTTCCGACAATTCGCTCACCAAAACATAATATATTCGCATCATTGTGCCCGCGTGCCACAGTTGCAGTATAAGCATCATGACAAAGTGCGGCACGAATACCGTGATGTCTGTTGGCTGCCATACTCATGCCTATGCCGCTACCGCAGATCAAAATACCTTGAGTGCCTTCATTTTCCAAAACGGCAGTAGCAACCTTGTGTGCATAATCAGGGTAGTCAACTCTGTCTGTACTAAACGGACCGAAATCATGTACTTCATGTCCTTTTAACTTTAAAAGCTCAACTGTCCAGTTTTTTAACTCCAAACCTGCATGGTCGGTACCTATATAAAATTTCATCTGTTCTCCTCTAAGATAATAGCAAATTTATGATTGCCCGTACAGGCATAAAAAGCACATATTGGTTTAACGGTGTCATTAAAATGATAAGTACTATGACTATTCCGTATCTGTCATATTTGTAATAAAACTCTGCTACCGCATTGATTTTGTATTTTAACGCAAGGTGCATTAAAAAATGCCCACCGTCAAATTGCGGAATCGGCAAGAGATTAAATACCGCTAAAACAATGTTGATAATAAGAAGCTGATAAACAAATATATAAAAGAACACATAAAATAATGAGTCTGCTGTTGTCGGTGCATGCATAGCAGTAAGTGTTATGGCCGCAAATGCCCCTAAAGTAAAATTATAAACTATACCTGCTAAATCGACCTGTATCGCAGCATTGTACCCACCGCGGTTAATAACAGTAAAGGTATTTATAGGCACAGGTTTTGCCCAGCCAAAGAGTATGCCTCCCTCTGAACCAAAAAGCATAGGTAAAAAATACATACTCGCAGGAACTATAATAGTACCGACCAAATCTATATGGGACACTGGGTTTATGGTCAAGCGACCTGCATTCTTTGCTGTCATATCGCCATACATGTAGGCAACCCATCCATGCATAATCTCATGCCCGATAATTGCAATAGCAAGCGCTAAAACAGCAGCCGCTATCTTGAGTATATCAAGTAATTCCATAATATTCTTTGTCTTCTTTTTCTCTTTCTTGTATTGCTTTGTCCAAATAAGGAGACTGCTCCAAATCCGCAGGTGTTTTACCTATTCTGTCCCATCGTATTTTGTAGTCTTTGTCGATAGAGAAGTAAACAAACCAAGGTGTTCCTTCTATATTGTCATAAGGAACACTACCCCAAAAACGGCTGTCATTTGAATGGTCACGGTTGTCACCCATCATAAAATACTTGTTTTCTTCTACTTTAAGGGGGTTAACGTAAAATATTTGCATCGGGAAACGACCGTCATTGACTATTTTCGGATCATGATGAATTCCAGGATGGTTTTTCATGTAAGGGTTTTTTACCCATAGTTTTTCATTGTAAATGGCTATATCATAATCTGCATAGTTCTTTTTTATCCATTCGTCACCTTCTTTGAAGTGGATAAAAAGATTTTTATCCGCAACAAAAAGTTCATCGCCGGGAAGTGCAACACAACGTTTTACAAAATGCTGCTTGATATTGTTTGGATATCTAAATATCACTATGTCACCACGCTTGGGAGTGTCACCGTCTATCAAGCGAAGTTTATCACTCCATGGCATAATGGACATTTCCAAAAATGGAATATGCGGCATAGAAACCCCATAAGCGAACTTTTTGGCAAAGAGATGATCGCCAATCAAAAGGGAATCTTTCATACTTCCGCTTGGTATTCTAAAGGCCTGTGCTACGAAAAATATCACAAAGAGGACGATTACTATCGTTCCTGTCCATGAATTAGACCATTTATATGCTTTATGTAAAAAATCTTTCATTTAGTTTTTCTTTTGAGCATTTATTTTTGCGGCTTTGAGGGTATTGCCCAAAAGCATTGCTATGGTCATCGGTCCGACGCCACCAGGTACAGGAGTAATGTAAGAGCATTTTTTACTTACGTTCTCAAAATCAACATCACCGACAAGTTTACCGTTTTCAGCTCTGTTTATTCCGATATCAACGATGATAGCACCATCTTTTACCATGTCTTCTTTTATAAGATTTATAACACCCACACCTACAAGGATTATGTCGGCATTGAGCGTATGCTTTTTCAGATCATCTGTAAAGATATGACAGACTTCTACAGTCGCATCAGCATTGAGAAGAAGTGCTGCCATCGGTTTTCCTACGATGTTTGAAGCGCCGACTACACAACAGTTTTTTCCTTTTACATCGATATTATATTCGTTTAAAAGCTCCATCACACCAAGCGGTGTACATGGAACAAAACCATCAAGATTGGTTACAAGTCGTCCAACATTGTAAGGATGAAAACCGTCAACATCTTTGGCAGGGTCAACAAGCTCAAGTATCTTTGTTGTGTCTATTTGCGGAGGAAGAGGCAACTGTACCAAAATCCCGTCAATATTTGGATTTTGGTTCATCATCTTGATGGTGTTCTCTATGGCTTCTTGAGAGATATCTTCAGGCATTTCGTGAGTAACGGAGTAAAAACCGACTCTGTCACATGCTTTTTTCTTCATGCTTACATAAGCTTGGCTGGCAGGATCCTGTCCAACCAGTATAACAGCCAAACCGGGTGTTACATTTATTTCGGCTTTTAGTTGGGCAACTTCATTTGTCACCTTTTGTTCAATTTTTGTTGCAAGTGCTTTACCATCAAGAATCTGCATTTAAACCTCTTAAATAATTTTTTTGTTATTATAGCGTTTTAAAATAATATTAGGCTAATAATGAAATATATACTCTTTTTGATAACTCCTTTGCTTCTTTTGTCCTCAAGCACATTTATAACGCCTATGGAATATGCATCGCAATTATATAAAAATCCCAGAGGCATAGGATGTCAGAGCTGTCATGGCGAACACGGTGAGGGAAAGGTGATCGCCAACTATGTACATAAGAAAAAGAAAAAGAGTTTTGTAGGCCCTCCCATCAATACTGTCGGATTTAGTGAGTTTTACAGAGTGCTTAACCAAAGAAAAAGAGGAATGCCAAGGTATTTTCTAACAGACGAAGAAATAAAAGCACTCTATTTATACCTGCACAAGAATGATAAAAAGAAAAAAAATGCTAAGTAAAATAGAAGAAGCTTATAACAAAAGAGACTTAAGTGCACTTGATGCCTTGGCAGTGCCGACCTTTCGTCATATCAACAAAAAAAACAACTTCAAGTCAATGTTGATGCTCTCATGTCATAACATCAAACACCTCAGTAAAATAGAGAGTCTTGAAGCTGAATGTATTATGCTTAATCTCGAAGATGGTGTCAGTAAAGAGGATAAGCCTTTTGCGCTTGTTTTGGCAGCAATATTTTTATCACGACTGACAAAGAGTGAGAAAAAACTTGTAGTAAGAGTTAATGCCCTCGATGAAGGCGGTTATGATGAAATAACCTACCTAAACCAGTTTATGCCCGATGCCATTCGTGTTCCTAAAATAAAAAATGCAGATGAAGTACAAAATGTACTTGCCCTTTTGCATGAAGATGTTGACCTGCACCTTTCCATAGAAACAGCAGAGGCATGGCACAATCTTTCTACTTTGGCTGTAAGTAAGCGTGTCTCTGTGTTTTATTTGGGCATTTTAGACCTGTTTGCAGATATGGGGCTTTCTCAAAGTCTTATAAACCTTGAAAATCCGACAATGAAGTATATGCTTGCGCATTTTCTGATCAGTGCAAAAGCGATGAAAGTCAAACCTGTCTCTTTTGTCTTTCAAGAATTTGAGGACCTAGAGACCTTTGAAGAGTGGCTGTTGCTAGAAAAGGAGATGGGTTATGATGCAAAAGCCTGTATTTCACCACAACAGGTTAAGCTTGTGCATAAAGTATTTGTCAACAAAGAAGAAGAGATTAAAAGAGCAAAGATAATCGTAAAACTTTTTGAAATGCACAGAGACGAAGGCATAACAGGCTTTGTAGATGAAGAATACGGCTTCATTGACGAGCCTATATATAAAGGTGCCTTAAAACTTTTAGAAACTGTAAAACAATGAAGTATAAAAAAGCAAGAGCAAAGAGAAAAATTACGCGATTTACCAAGCATATAGCAAGGGGACTTAAACAAGAGTACCATGAAACCAAACAAATTCCCAAACAACTCAGAGACAAAGAGTACAGGGCTGCAGCAGAGCAGATGGGAGACATCACAAAGATGATTTTTCTCACGCTTTTATGGATTCTTCCTGCCGGGGGCTTTGCAAGTGCAGTTTTATTGAAAATATCTACCAAGTTCAGACCCAGCTCATTTCAAGATAAAAAAGAAGAAGATTAAAGCAATACGCTCTGTCACTCTTCTATCATAATAACATCCGTACCTATATTTTCGTAAGCGATATTATTGTTTTTTAAAACTCTTACGAGCCTTTGAAAGTCACTAATATGGTTTGGTGTGCCGTTTGTATGTGCATATAAAAGCCTGTTTGGGTTTTTATAGAATTTGAAGTGTAATAGATTCTCCGTTTTAAGAAGTTCCGTTATTTTAGATTCAATTTCAGAAATATTCTCAATGGCCTTATGATTTTCTTGAAGAGAAATACCAGGCGCATGAGCTGTTTGTGTTATCTCCACTCTTTCTTGTGGCAGAAGTTTCAACAGACCTATT
>JANTGW010000040.1 GCA_024762705.1 Sulfurimonas sp. | reverse complement strand
TTCTTCACCTGTTTCTTCATCTGTTTTTTCATCCACTTCTTCTGGTAAAACTTCATCCATTTCACTCTCAAGTTCTTTATCAAGCATCATGAACAATTCTACCAAATCAGTCGGTAAAAAAGGTTTTCTAAGTATTGATGAAAAAGATTCAGGCTCTTCTTCTGTCTCTTTTGCACATATAAAAAGTGATTTTTTATATTTTATTTTTGAATTCAGTTCATTTAACAAATCATCACTGTAAACACTGTCATCAACAATCAATAAATCATAATCTTGGGATTCTACACCTTCAATATTAGAAGCAATATCAACTTCATCGGAAGTTTTTTGTGCACTTAATGTAACTAGTTTATTTACTACAGGATTATCATTTAAAAGTAATATTTTCACGCATGTTCCTTTGGATGATTTGTTGATTGAATTTCAAAAATCTCTATTGTCACTATTGTATCAAAAAAAAACTAAAAAAGCATTTCTAAAAAGTTAAATGCTTCTTGCACCTCTCCTTTTAATATCAACATAGTTGCGGTAAAAGTCGCTATAAGCACAACAAATGCCACCATGATTTTAATTGGGAAACCTATTACCAAAAGGTTAAATTGCGGCATTGTTTTCATAAGCATTCCAAAAATCACATCAGCCAGCCAAGAAAGAGCAATTATGGGAAATGCAATGATAAAACCTACGAAAAACATATTTGAAGCAGCATGCATAATGTAATTAAACAGATCTTTACTCATCACAAAGCCCCCCAGTGGTACTGTCTTTAAGGAGCTGTCTATAAACAGCAGCATCCAGTGATGCAGGTTAAGTGCAAGTAAAATCATGAGCCCCATTAAAGAAAGAAACTGGGAAATAATAGGCATTGAAACACCTGATTGCGGGTCAATTGCACTTGCCATTGAAAAACCCATCATAAAAGATATTTGTCCGCCTGCAAAAGAAATAATGTTATAGGCCAACTGCAAGATAATGCCCACTGAAAGTCCGAGTAGGAGCTCGCCCAACACGGCTATGATAATAGTAGGAACATCAATAGTAATAGTTAATGCCGGCATTGAAGAGTAAAAAACAACTGTAAAGAAAAAAGCCATTGTTGCTTTTATGTTCATAGGAATATTTTGATGATTGAAAATAGGAACAGCAATAAATAAGGCTGCAAAACGAAAAAACAGTAAAAGAAAGGCTACTATATTTGTTTCATTAAATATTTCTGCCCAGCCCACAATCCCGTCCTCTTTACTTAATCTGCTTTAACTCTTTGTCTTCAAGCTTGTAGACATATTTACACATATGTGCCAACTCATTGTCATGCGTTACAAGTATCATACCTGCATTGTTTTGTTCACAATAATCAAAGAAAAGCTTCATAACTTCCGAAGCTGTCTGATTATCAAGGTTTCCTGTAGGTTCATCTGCAAATATTATTGATGGTTTTTTTGTCAGTACTCTTGCAATAGAAACGCGCTGTTGTTGTCCGCCTGAAAGTTCTGTTACTTTTTGATGCATACACTGCTGTATCTCTAAATTTTCTATCAGTGACTTATCTATCTTTTTGCGTGAGAGTATCTCTGCTACTTCAAGATTCTCATAAGCAGTAAAACCTTTAAAAAGATAATGTGATTGAAAGACAATTCCAAGCTTGTTTCGTTTAATAAGCGTAAGCTCTTTTTTACTCATTAAAGCTACATCCTTACCAAAAAGCTCTATACTTCCTTTTTGCGGTGTTAAAAGCGTAGAAAGAAGATGCAAAAGAGTGGACTTCCCGCTTCCGCTCATACCGATAATGGCAATACTTTCATTTGTATTTAAAGACAAAGACACATCAGAAAAAAGTTCATATTCAAATGAGTGTGACAGGTTTTTAGCAGATAATAGATTCATAAGACAATTATATTCTAGTCTTGCTTAATATATCAAGTTTCAAATATTTTCTCACAGCCCTTTTTCGAGTGACGGTCGAGTTTTACAAAATACATTTTTTCGATTATTTTTTTCATAACATAGGCAATATACCCGCTTATGTGTATATTCATCACTTTTCCAACTGCATACCTGCGTCCAAGTGCGATCAATGTTCCCCGCAAACGTATTTCATGTTCTTTAAGTGCTTTATTTTGGCTCATTCTAATTATATTATCACTGCAAACGACTGCCATCTGTTCTGCAACGTCAGCTGTTGGAGCAACAAGCTTACCCTTATTGTACAAGGTGGCACAATCACCTACTGCAAATACATCATTATGTCCTGTCACCTGTAAATATGGATTTATATTCAGAAAACCTCTTTCATTTTTTTCTAGGTCAAGTTTATATATTAGTCCATTTGGCTCTATACCACCGGCAAAAATCATAAAATCCATTGATATCACTTCGCCGTTACTGAGTGAAACCGTATCCTTTGTAAGTGAAATCACTTTTACTTCATTTTTTATCTCTATTTCTAAAGCACGTAAACGCTTTTCAGATTTTTCAACCAAATATGGATCAAGTCCTTTAAGTATTCGCTGCGATGAATTCACCAAAATTATATTCAATTTTCTACATAAAAAATTATTATTGCAATAAAATTCTTTTGCAAAAGATGCCATTTGTGCAGCAATTTCAACACCACTGAGCCCTGCACCTGCGACTACTATGCTTAAAGGCTTACATGTAACACCACTCTCTTGTACTTTTTTAAAAAGTGACATTTCAAATTTTTGTTTAAAATACATGGCACGATGTAAGGCCTTAACACCATGAGCATACTCCTTTAAGCCCTCTATGCCAGGCATGAATTTCGTCCTTGAACCAACAGCCATAACAAGATAGTCATAAGAGAAACGTTCAATTTGAGTAATAACTTTTTTATTTTTAAAGTCTATGTCATTTACTTCTTGCTTCACAAAACTGACATTTGTATCAAATCCGCTGCAGTAAGTAAATAAATCAACACACACTTTTGCAAAGTCTTTTTCATTTGCGATGAGCTCATACACATCTGTCTGCATGAAATGGTATGCATTTTTATCTATAAGTGTAATCCTGTTACTAGGGTACTTTGCAAGTTCATTCACTACACTAAGTCCGCCGTAACCGCCACCTATAACAATTATTTTACAAGCTGTATTGGTATTCATGTAACAATTATAACATTAAAAGAAAGATTATTTTAAAAAAGAAAGAAAAGGGAAAAAGAAATGAGCTAAGCCTTTGGCTTAACCCATTTGTGCTGCAACTTCTGCTGCGAAGTCGTCTTCTTGTTTTTCAATTCCTTCACCAACTTCAAGGCGAATGAATTCAGTGATTTCAGCAGTACCACCACATGCTTTTGCTGCTTTTTCAACTGCTTGAGCCACAGTCAATTTATCATCTAAAACATATTGTTGGTCTAATAATGCCTGCTCTTGATCTAGAAGTGTGTTATCTAGAACAAAACGAGCAAGTTTGCCTGGAACAATTTTATCAAGTATTTTCTCAGGCTTACCTTCTGCAAGTAATTCAGCTTTGATGTCAGCTTCAGCCTGTGCCATAACTTCATCAGTAAGCTGCATCATAGATACATATTTAGGTACATTTTTAAGAGGTTTTCCAAGTCTCTGCAACTCTTCATTCTCTTTTTTCAATGCTTCAATACGACCTTTAGTTTCACCTTCAACATATTCAGGATCAAAATCTTTATAGCTTAATGTTGACGGTTTCATAGCAGAAGCATGCATTGCAATTTGCTTGAGTGTATCTTTCATACAATCAGCAGTTTTTTCACTGTCACATTTTGCTTTGACTATAACCGCAATACGGTTGTTAGAGTGAATGTAAGAGTTCAATGCTTCATCAGGTCCAGCTGTCAATGTTCCAAAACGGCGAACTTCAATTTTCTCACCGATTTTTGTTACAGTATCAGTAAATTTAGTCCCAAACTCACTTGCCATAAGAGCATCTACATCTGCAGGTTCATTGTTGTAAATTTCCTCAACAGTGTCTTTTACAAGATTTTGGAAACCTTCATTTTGTGCAACGAAGTCTGTTTCAGAGTTTACTTCAACAACAGAAGCTTTAGAGTTGTCATCAGCCATTTTAAGGCCAACAAGCCCTTCTGCTGCAACACGGTCAGCTTTTTTAGCCGCTTTAGCGATACCACGTTCTTTAAGCAGTTCTTTCGCTTTTTCCATATCTCCATCAGCTTCAACTAAAACTTTTTTACAATCCATCATCGGTGCGTCAGTAGCCTGACGCAACTCTTTTACCATTGCTGCTGTAACTGCTGCCATGATTATGCTTCCTCTGTAGTAGTTTCTTCAGTTGCCGGAGCTTCTGTAGCTGCTGCTTCCTCAGATGCAACCTCTTCAGTTTGCTCAACTTCTTCACCTTGACCATCGCGAAGTGCTTTTCCTTCATTGATAGCCGCTGTCATTTCACGACAAAAAAGTTGAATAGAACGAATCGCATCATCATTACCAGGAATTGGGTAAGTGATAAGATCCGGATCACAGTTAGTATCTAATGGAGCCACAACTGGAATATCTAAACAACGAGCTTCCAAAACTGCGATGTGTTCTTTTACAACATCAACTATAAATAACATGTCTGGAAGTTTTTTCATATTACGGATACCACCGAAATATTGCTCAAGTTTCTCTTTTTGACGACCAAGCATAAGTGCTTCTTTTTTTGTCAATAAGTTGATTTGACCATTTTCTTGCATTTCAGTAATAACATCAAGTTTACGGATAGATTTTTGAATAGTTGGAAAGTTAGTAAGCATTCCACCTAACCATCTGTTGTCCACATATGGCATACCACAAGCGATTGCAGCTTCACGAACTGAATTACGAGCTTGTTTTTTAGTACCGACGAAAAGTATAGTTTTACCTTCTGCTGCAGCATCCATAACAATTTGATACGTGTTACGGAAGTAGCGTAAAGTTTTTTGTAAATCTATAATATGGATATTTTTACGAACACCGAAAATGTATTTTTTCATTTTTGGGTTCCAACGACGAGTTTGGTGTCCGAAGTGTACACCACATTCTAATAAGTCTTTCATAGTTACCATTGGGTAATCCTTAAAGGTTATTTTTCAAACCAGAAATTTGTCAGTTGGCTTCGGTAATGCCGGGCAATAATCCATTAAAAAATGGGTTGCACTGACTTTTGGCACATACCTGTTAATATTTTCAATTACATGTAAGTAAAAGAAAAATCCGCGAATTATACTCAATATATATTTAAACAAAGCTTTTTATATGTTTTTTCAATACAGTAGAACATCACACACTCATAATTAATATTTATATTGATATTTAAAAGTAAATTTATCTTAAAGAATGTATAGTATCACAGAAATAACACAAAAAAGGGATGAAATGAAGAAACCTCTACTACTTTCTTTAGCAACTATTGCTATTTTAGGAACGACAAATGTGAACGCCGAGTCAATGTATGACAGGTTCCAGGCAATGGAACTTGAAATGAAAAAAATGAAAAAAGAGCTTGATGCACTTAAAGCAAAAGAACATGCTTCAATGACACAAGAAGATGCTGATGAAGATTCAGATGATGCCAAAGAGACAGCCTCAGCTGATAATGAGGATGAAGGTGATGATGATGAAATGACAGTTGAAGAACAACTTGCAGAAATCCAGGACTCAATCGCAGATCTTAACAGAAACACAAACGGAAACCATCTAAAATTTGGTGTAGATTACAGATTTGCTGTTGAAAACCTTCAGTACAAAATGGCAGACGGAAGTAAACAGGAAAATGATGCTTTTATGACAAACAGACTTTGGTTAAACATGAACTGGGCTGCTACAGAAAACTTAAGCTTTACAGGTCAGCTTGCATACAATAAAGCCTTTGGTGCAAGAAGTGGAACTTCAGCTCCTTACAATTCTTATTTTGAAGCATTTGACTGGATAGCCAATGAAAATGCTTATGATGATACGTTAAGAGTGCGTTCGGCATATTTTTTCTATAAAAATGACACATTTATAGGTACTGACGTTCCATGGACTTTCAGCATCGGACGTCGTCCTTCAACTAACGGCCACCTTGTAAACTTAAGAGATGACGACCGCGCTGCATCTCCTATGGGTCATAACATCAATGTTGAATTTGACGGTCTAAGCTCAAAGTTTGTACTAGAAAATATAACAGGTATAAATGGTATGTATGTAAAATTTTGTGCCGGTCGCGGGATGAGTAATGCTGCACCAAGATTTAATGCAGCACCATATGCGGACACAACAACAGACAACGCTGCAATTGATTTAGTCGGTTTAATTTTCACACCTTGGAGTGATGGTCAATATTCTATCAACTCTCAGTACTATTATGCAAGCAATTTAATTGATGCTAATGCTACTATGAATGGATTTGATACCGTAGGAAATATACATGCAATTACAGCTAACTTTGTTGCAAATGGAATAGGTGATGGTATCAGCGACTTTTTAGATGATACTATTTTCTTTGTAAGCGGTGCAATGAGTATTACAGATCCTGATAAAGGGCAAAGCATGCTCGGTAGTGCAGTTGATGAAAGTGTTAAAGGCTATTCATACTGGGTTGGACTACAGACACCTTCACTTGTGACTGAAGAAGGAAGATGGGGCTTAGAGTTTAATCACGGTTCTAAATACTGGAGAAGTGTTACATATGGTGAAGACACAAATATCGGTTCCAAACTTGCTGCACGCGGTGATGCATATGAAGCATATTTTACAGAGCCTTTGATAGATGATATTTTATCACTGCAAGTCCGTTATACATATATAGACTATAAATATACTGGAAGTAATGGATTCTTTGGTAGTGCAACTGGTAGTGCTATGAGCATTGATTCTTTAACTACAGGAAATCCTTTAAGTCCATATGACGCTTCAAATGTTGTAGATAAAGCACAAGACATCCGTTTCTATATTAGATACAGATACTAGTCTTCTGCTATCTTTCTTTCTGGCTCTGCCAGAAAGAAGCCTTGTGCACGCTCAATGCCAAGTGATTTGATTATTTCAAATACTGCTTCGTTGTGCACAAACTCTGCTACAGTTACTAAATTCAACCTCTTCGCAAAATCAACAATCGTCTCAACTACTATAAGTGAATTATTATCTGTTTCAAGGTTCTTTATCAAACTTCCGTCGATTTTAATATAATCAATATCTAGTTTAAGAATATGCTCAAAGCTAGAATATCCTGAACCAAAGTCATCTATTGAAATCTTACATCCTAGCCGTCTCATATTTAAAATAAATGAAGAAACTTCTTCATAGTTTTCAATCCCTTCTGTTTCAAGGATTTCAAAGACTATTTTGTTGCATACATCATATTTTTTGATAGTATTTTGAATGTAGGCAACCATTTCTACATCAAGAATATCATTGATGGAAAGGTTAACAGAAAAAGTTGTGTCCATGTATTGAAAATATTGGCAACTTTTTTCAATCATTATCATAGTTAGATTGGGATAGAGTTTACTTTTTTTGGCAATCTCCAAAAACTTATATGGTCCTATAGCCGAGCCGTCAGTCTCTATCAGTCTGATCAAACACTCATAGCTAACCGCTTTTTCTGTTTGACTGTCAAAGATAGCTTGAAAATAAGGAACTATTCTATCTTCTTTCATTGCAGACTTTAGCTTTTTCACCCATTCCATATTTTCTTGGTACTGTCTTTCCACATTTAAGTTTTCATCATAAAGTAAAAAGTATTTCTTATGTTCTTTTGCAAGCTTTAAGGCAATATCTGCTTTTTCAAGCATCTCACTTGAATCCAAAGTACCGCCAATTGTTACACGTATATATATTTCACTTTGCTCATGTATAAAAGCCATTTTTTCGATCTCTTTTGAAAGCATAT
>JANTGW010000039.1 GCA_024762705.1 Sulfurimonas sp. | reverse complement strand
AGGATATCTCTTTGTAGTTTTTTATCTTCGCTTTCATCAGTTGAAAGCTTTAAAGAATCATGATGTTTTTCCAGCTCAATATGTTGTTCTTGATACTCTTCTTCAAGTTGGGAAAACTTTTCAACAAGTGCAGAGTTATATTCTTGCGGTGACATACCATTTATACATAATTTACCCATTGCATTTTTCAGTTTGTGTATTTCTTCATTAAAAGCATCAAGGTTCTTTTTACTTTTGGTGTAGACCTTGGCAATTGAAAGCATAGAAACCACATTCCACCTCAGTCCCTCTTCTGTCTCAAGACTTGGAACCTTGTACTTTTTCCCACTGATTACCAAAATATTTAAAGAATAATATTTTAAAAACTTTATCATATAAGTATTGTTCACAGCAATTTCATACAACATCATATCTGCTATATATTTAAAAACTTCACTAAAATGGATTCTAAAAATATAACCTGAAAAACCTTTAAAAAAATTATCGTTGTCATCATCATACATACTTGTCAAACGTTCTACAATTATCTTTTGAATATATGAAAAAACATACTTTTCATATGTTTCATTATTAATAGGTTCTTCTACAAAATACTTTTGAAAAAAATCTTTTGCAATAAACCGAAAGAAGTTTTTATTCTCTTCTTCTTCAAAAAATTCCTGATAAAAATCCTGCAGTTCTTCTTCGCTAAAACCGTTGTAACGACCGGCTATAGTTCCGATATCTTTTTCTTCAACATTTTGCTTTGTCTGCTCATCAAATGTTTTTATAAATATCTGTCCGCTTCGACTGAGTACAACGTCATTTTCAGAAAGCTCAAAAGCCTGTCTCATGACTACCTTAAGAAGCTCTTTTAGATTTATATCTTCTGACTCATTATGTTGTATTATCTCAAGTATGTCCTCAACAACCTCTTTAGACATTAAAAGCTGATTATCCTTTCCTTTATAAGCGTATTGTATTAAATTTTCATTATCGTTTATTAGTTGAATTACATCATCCAGATAAGGAACTTCCGTTGACAGCATACATCTCTCTTGTCTTGTTTTTTATCATTTTATCTAATAACAGTGTATAATTCAAGTATGTTATACTTTACTCATCAAACTATGATAGAAATCACAAAAAAGTTACAAAATGTCATTAATACACTTCAGGCAAAAGAAGTAGTAGAGTTTACAATCATAAGTCCTGATTTTGTTACTTCTACATATAATGGAAATACCGTTACATGTAACGGTATAAAATACATATACAGAGGTTACAAAAGCTGGATTGATTTGGCTCATGTACTGCAATGCAAAATGCTCACACCAAAAACAGTAGATGAAAATCTTGTCTGCATCCGCTATGAAAAACTAAACCAAGACTGTAGTTTTCATAAAAATATTGTTCAAAAAGAGGAAAAGTATGGGGAAAACTCTATTTTTGGACAGATTCATAAGAATGAAGAAGCCTCTTTTGTCCATTCATATACACAGGCTTTGCAAAATGTACATGTAAATAAACGTATGAGGATATTAAACTTAGGCATTAACAGCGGTGATGAATTTGAGGCTATACAAGCTGTCGCAGACAATTTTCATGAGCTTGAACTTGTCGGCATAGATTACTGTGAATCCGCCATTGATGCAGCAAAAGAAAAGTTCAAAAATACGCCAAATATCACATTACATGTAAGTAACATCAATGAACTGGAAAAACTGGACCTCGGACGATTTGACCTCATCATAAGCATCGGAACCCTGCAAAGCTCAAATTTGGAGTACAACAAAGTACTAATGTCCATCGTACAAAACCAGCTCAAACGTGAGGGGGCCATGATACTCGGCTTTCCAAACTGCCGCTGGATCGACGGAGAGATGATCTATGGTGCAAGGGTAAAGAACTACCCGTTTTCAGAAATGGGGCTGCTTTACAAGGATGTTATGTTTGCAAAAAAATACCTGCAACAAAAAAAGTTTCGTGTGACCATTACAGGCAAGGACTACATTTTTGTTACGGCTACATCTATCCGTAAAGATTAAGAGGCAAATCCTGAAGCAAAACTATCTTTTGCAACAACAATTCTCTTTTGTTTCTCTTTACGTTTTGTGTCTTTTTCCACAAAGATTTTCTTTCTAGTCACCGGATCCATTTCTGTGTAATACATTACAGCCGAATACGTGCCCGGAGTTGGAGTAAAGACTTGAGCCTGCTCAGGATTCATCTGCAACTCATCCCTTGTAAAACGCTTCAACTCATGCATGTCTTTCTCATCACATCCGGGATGTGCAGCTATGAGATAATATGTCAAGAACTGCTGCTTGCCCTCTTCTTTGTTGAGTTTGTCATACAAGTGTTTAAAATCTATCAATTCTTGCTTACCTGGTTTTCCCATCAGTTCGAGTACATGCTGCTGCGTATGTTCAGGCGCGACTTTCATCTGTCCTGATATGTGATGCTTTACCATCTCTTTTAAGTAAGAATAACCATGCTTTTTATCTGCATTTATCAGATCATACCTGACACCTGATGCAACAAAGGCCTTTCTCACACCTTCGACTTCGCGAACCTGACGTAAAAGGTTAATATTACGCGAATGGTCCACTTTCATACTCTTACACAGATGATTTGCATCTACACAACGCTGATGATCGCAGGTGCCGAGTTTTAGCTTTTTATTACACTCATAACCGTACATATTGGCAGTAGGCCCACCGACATCAGAGATAATGCCTTTATAGTCTTTGTACTTATTAAAATCTTTTGCTTCAGCTAAAATATTTTTTTCAGAACGTGTTCTAATCGTGCGTCCCTGATGCACACCGATAGCACAGAAATTACACTCTCCCCAGCATCCATGATGTGTCATAATCGAAAATTTGATTGTCTCCAGACATTTCACTTTACCCTCTTTGGCATAATAAGGATGCAATTCTCTCGTAAAAGGCAGGTTTGAGTTTGCATCCATCTCATCTTCATTCAAATGATCACAGGGAGGATTTTGGATGAGATACCTGCTGTCAACCGGCTGACACAGACCTTTTGCCGCTATTGGGTCATTGTTGTCATAGAACAGATCAAAGAGATCTATATACTTCTCTTTATTTTCCACACATTCTTGGTGTGACGGAAGCTGATGGTATTCATATACTGGTTCTTTAGAGATATAACATATTCCACGTATGTCTGTATAATCTCTTTTTTCATCTATTGCACGTGTGAGCTGCTCTAGCGCTATCTCTCCCATACCGTATATCATTACATCAGCTTTGGAATCAAATAAAATAGGCTTTTTGAGTTTATTTGACCAGTAATCATAATGACTCACACGCCTAAGGCTCGCTTCAATACCGCCCAATACAATAGGCACCGTATTCTTGAAATATCGTCTTATAAGATTTGTATAGACAAGTACGGCACGGTCAGGACGCTTGTTGTTCTTTCCACCCGGTGTATAATCATCCGAGTTTCTAAACTTCTTTGTAGCCGTATAGTTACTTACCATGGAGTCAACACTGCCGCCACTTACACCCCAGTATAAACGAGGTTCACCTAAACGTGCAATATCATCGGCGGAATTAACATCAGGCTGTCCTATCATTCCTACTTTATAACCCATACGTTCAAGCATACGTCCGACCATGGCAACACCGATAAAAGGAGAATCTATATAAGCATCACCGCTGACCAATATAACATCACAATAATCCCATCCTCTCGCATCCATCTCTGCACGAGTTGTAGGAAGAAAATCTTTTTCAGTAAAAGTGACAGTCTCTCTTTTTGGATTATTGTTTCTGTTTTTGTTTCTTCTGCTCAAACTGCGGCCTTTAATGGTGTAATATAATAAACGAATAATACACTATTTATACAAAAGAAAAGATTATGTTTTACTCTGTAGTATTTGTAAAAGCTAAAACATATTCCAGTTCATAAATATTGTTGACAATATATTCAAAATCTTCATAGCTTTCTTCATCTGAAACTATCAACAATTCATCCCCTACCTTTAAACTCATTCTTGAATCGGGCATTAAATAGACCTCATCTCCTCGCTTAAGCAGCAAATAGACTACATGTAAGAGCTCACTTCTGTCAGAACGGGATCTTCTCAGATCAGCTAATGTTACATTAGTTCCCTCATTGAGTTTTAATGTTAATGCATAAGCATTCTCATCGTTAATCTGTGTTTCAAAATATGCCGGATTCATTCCAGTAACATTATTAAGCATATTAACAATTACTTCAGCCCACTGATCATCTTTTTTTCTTACTTCTTTAATAAATAAGTCAGCCAGAGGTCTTGCTATATAATTATATGTAGCATCTGCAAGAATTTTTTCCAGTACATATATTTTATTGATTTTTGATGCTTTGAAAATATTCAGATCATTAAGTGTATTCTCACGTGCTATTGTATATATACCAGGGTTAAGTTGTTTTGCCTTATTGATGATTGTCAGGTTTAAAAGGTCATTATGTGTTGCTGCAATTATACAAACACTCTCTTTTACTCCAAGATTCAAAAGATCTTCAACATCATCTTCATCACCAAAAATTGTTGACTTTTTTTCTTCAATATATTTTTGAGAATCAAAGTCTCTGATTGTATATTGCACTCCTGCCTTTTGAAGCCCTTCCTGAATGGCTTTTCCCATCCTGCCGTTGCCATATATGATATATTTTCCTTTTGGAAAACGGTCACGCTCTTTAATTTTAAGTATATGTCCATACATCCACATTTCTAAAAGCCAGATATGCGGTGCAGTAATACCGTAAAAAATTCGCTTTGATATAATATCAAACGGATTTTTTACATGTTGTAAATTCATACTTTTAAAGTGTTCGACCTGTTGTTTGGATGTAGCTTTTACAATAATATCTATTTTTTTATTTAAAAGCTTGCTGATAGTAGCGATCTTTGAGTTCACCATATCATCTTCAAAAAGAGAAATGATTCCCACGCAGTTTTTTTGATGAATTCCTGCAATTTTGAGCATTTTTTGATTTGTTGCATCTGCCATAAAAGCAGGTACAGAAGGATGAAAGTTTTCCAGCATTACTTCTTCGATTTTCTCCGGATCCTTGTCCAAAATTACGATTCTATAATCATGACTGTTAAGCCTATCGATGATACTTTTTGTAATACTGTTATAGCCTAAAATAATATAAAAAGGTTCTTTTATATTTTCAACCTGCTTTCTAAAAGTATTTTTGCCCAGTGCTTTTTTCAGAGCCTCATCCTGAATTAATGCTACTATCGCACCTATGCCATAGAACCACCCTATAACGGTAAAGTATATGGCAAAACTTACCCACATTCGCTGCTGATAATTAAAGGCATAAGGAGTCTCTCCAAAACCGATAGTACTAGCAGTATATGTTATAAAATAAAAAGCATCAAAAAAGCTCATCTGGTACGGATTTCCGGCATCATCGGTCCCCGGAATGAGCACTAGACCCAAAATGGAAATTGCAAAAGTAACAATAATGACAAGAAAAGGAGTTCTTAACCTTTTAAGAACAATCCAAATTATCTGCTCATTTATTTCATTCATAAAAATTTATCTTTTTGACTTAATAGTATCACCAACAAATAAGATTACTGAAACAATGTTTGCAAGTAATGCTCCACCTGCTACAGATACAATAGCTGTCGTTGCTTCTACCCCTACATGTTTTGCCACATAAATGGCAAATGCCCATATGGTAGCAGCAGCTATGAGTTGAATATCTGCAACCAAGCTTGTCGCAAGTAACACTGCACCAAGTTGCGTTCTGTCACCGAGCTTCAATACTGTTGCGATCAGATTTACAATGATTGCTGCAAAAAGCTCATATGCACTATGCTGAGCCAACGTGGTTGGTTCTCCATAAAAAAAACCAAAGTTAAGCGTCATTGCCAATATGAAAAAAAAACCGGATATCGTTTTATGCGTATTCATTTATTGTCTCTCCAAATATAAATAATATGTTAGATTGTACTCATATTAAAATTAATTGCATATTTAATCGTTCAACATTTTACATTAAAGAAATAGTATGTATAATAATATAACAAATTAACAAAGAAGATAAAACTATGACACATGAAACAATAACATACCCTTATGAAAATATGCAAAACTACACGCTCCCAAGCCTATTAAAGCGTTCAATTGAACTTTATGGTCCTAAAAAAGTACTTTCAAAAGTCGACCAGGAACCTATGACCTATGAACAACTTGGTCAGAATGTAGATGCAATGATAAAACTGTTAAAAAAGAATGGGGTCAAAAAAGGAGAAAAAGTTGCTCTGTTAAGTGAAAACATGCCTAATTGGGCTGTGGCATATTTTGCAGTTACCTACTTCGGTGGAGTCATCGTACCTATTCTTCCCGACTTCAACCCTGCTGATGTACAGCACATTATAAGACATTCAGAAGCTAAAGCGGTTTTTGTCTCCCAAAAACATCTTCATACCATAGAAGAATTGGAAAACTCCAATATGAAATTTGTTATCAAACTTGATGATTTAACAATGATAGATGATCTGACAAACCATAGCTACATATCAAAACTTACACAAAAGATGGCTCCAAAGGAACTGCCAAGACCTGATGAAGACGATATGGCAGCATTACTCTACACTTCAGGAACGACAGGCCACTCCAAAGGTGTTATGCTTTCACATAAAAACCTTGTAACAAATGCAATGAGTGCTTATAAAAACGTCAATGTACTGCCAGAAGACACATTTTTATCTATTTTACCTTTGGCACATACTTTTGAATGTACAGTCGGAATGATTCTGCCTATACTTCACGGATCTGACATTGTATATATAGACAAAGTGCCAACACCAAATATTCTTATCAAAGCTTTTGCAAGTGTAAAGCCTACAATGATGCTTAGTGTCCCTCTTATTATAGAAAAAATTTACAAAAACAAGGTATTACCAAAGTTTACCGGTTCATTTATTATGAAAACACTCTACTCTATTCCTTTTATAAGAAAAATCCTCAATAAAATCGCCGGAAAAAAACTTATAAAGACTTTTGGAGGAAAGATCAGATTCTTTGGTATTGGAGGGGCAGCGCTCTCTCCTTTTGTTGAAAAATTTTTAGTTGAAGCAAATTTTCCTTATATTGTAGGCTATGGGCTCACAGAGACATCTCCTCTTATAGCCGGAGGAAGAATGGGATACCCAATCAAAATAGGTTCAACAGGTTTACCTATGGTTGGTGTTGAAGTTCAAATAAAAGATCCAAATCCACAAAACGGTGAAGGTGAGATTATTACAAGATCTCCAAGTGTGATGATTGGATACTATAAAGATGAGGAACAGACAAAAGAGGTCATTAAAGATGGATGGTTTTATACGGGTGATTTAGGCTATATAGATGAAGACGGCTATCTGTTTATTAGCGGACGCAGTAAAAATGTCATCATAGGGCCTGGTGGAGAAAATATTTACCCGGAACAAATTGAAGCCATCATAAACCAAAATGAAGCGGTTCTTGATTCACTTGTTATGGAAAAAGACGGAAAACTTGTTGCCAGAATACATTTAGACTATGATCTTATCGATAAAATGTTTCATGCACACAATATGCCTGAGCAGGAAGTAAGAGAAAAAATCGCAGAATATTTGGAGAATATGCGGGTTGAGGTAAACTCTCAACTAGCATCATTCTCAAAAATTCAAAAATTTATAGAGCAGATTGAGCCTTTTGTAAAAACACCTACCAAAAAAATAAAAAGATTTCTTTATACCGAATAGTAAAAAGGAAATATCATAGAACAGTTAAAAAAGATTCTTCATAAAAATGAATCGGTTTTAGTGCAGGCTGAAATATCAAAAACATTTTATCTACCAATAATAAAACTCTACGGATTAGGAGCATTGCTCTTAACCATAGGCTACGAATATGA
>JANTGW010000038.1 GCA_024762705.1 Sulfurimonas sp. | reverse complement strand
TTACCATGAGTCTGAAACCTTTGTTTTTATTGATAAGACCGGTAAGAATGTATGTACAGTGTCCGGTAGGGAACTTGACTTGTATGATATGATAAAAAATTGTGATAATCTTGTTGAACAAAATAAATACTGAGTTTGTCGGCAATGCAACTTTTTTTTAATAATAGTTTGGATAAAATAGCCCTTTAGAAGATAAAATTATGACAATCAAAGGGTAGAAATGAAAATAGCAGTCATTCAGGGTCCAAATTTAAACATGCTTGGTATTCGTGAACAAAATATTTACGGTCCAATGAAACTAGAACAAATTCATGCACAGATGAAAGAAGTGGCAACACAAAATGGTGTTGAAATAGAGTTTTTCCAGAGTAATCTGGAGGGTGAAATTGTTGATAAAATTCAAGAATGTTATGGAGAAGCACACGGTATAATCATTAATGCCGCTGCATATACACATACATCCATTGCAATTCGTGATGCAATCTCTGCTGTAAGTTTACCAGTAATAGAAGTGCATATCAGTAATATACACAGACGTGAAGAGTTTAGACAAAAAAATATGATTGCACCAGTGTGTACGTCATCAGTTGTCGGTTTTGGACCTTTTGGGTACCATTTAGCTATGATGGGTATGCTTCAAATCTTGAATGAAATCAAAGCAGCTCAAGAGGCTCAAGCACAACAGCAGGCATAAAGCCCTTACATGTACACAAAACGCAGGATAAATGAAAAGTTACATGCTTTTTACGGCCTGCATTTTCCTTACACTGTGCGTGACAAGAGTAAACACAGGTATGAGTGCATCGTAGGCATTGGCGGAAATGTCGGAGATGTCCGTCGAAGATTCGAACATCTTTTTGTAGTATTACAAAAAGATAAAAGAGTATCATTAATAAAAACGTCATTGATTTTGAAAAATCCTCCTTTTGGTTATACAGATCAAGATGATTTTTTTAACTCAATACTGGTTTTAAAAACTTCAATGCAGCCGAAAATTTTTTTACGCTACCTACAAAGACTAGAAAAAAAATTCGGTAGAAAAAGAAGCTTTGCAAATGCACCAAGGACCTTAGATTTGGATATTATTTTTTTTGATAATCGTAAAATAAATACAAAAGACTTAATTGTACCGCATCCTTATTTTGCGCAAAGAGAGAGTGTTATGATTCCTTTAGCAGGTATTGGTATATGAAAATATTGACATTTACAGGGCGCAGCCCTTCAGAAGCCTTGAAAAAAGCAAAAATGGAAATCGGTGATGAGGGTATGCTCATTGAAACGAAAGAAGTTCAAAAAAAAGCTTTAGGCAGAGAAGCATTATATGAAATTGTTATTGGTATAGATGAAGAGATGATTCCCCCAACTTACAAGAAAGTTCAAAAACCGCTTTCTAAACAACAACCACTTAAAGAAGAGAGCCAGGAAATACTTTTTGATATATCTAATGCGGCAAAGCAAATTTCAAAAATTTCAAATGTTACCGACCCTTTGGAGGCTTTGTACAAGCCATCTCAGCAACAGGAATCTTCAGTTGAGCCAAAAGAGCTAAAAGAGATTAAATCTGAAATCAATAAACTTACGGATAAAGTAAAAATTATCCAAAATATGTTCTGGGATGAAAAGTCACCAAATCTTTCAAGTCAAATACCACCGGAATTTTCTGAAATATATCGTCTTGCATTACAAAGTGGCATGAATCAAGAACACCTCGACAGCTTAATGCAGGTGACTTTGGAACATATGCCATTGAAAATGAGAGAAAATTCTTCAACTGTGAAAAGATACTTTCAAACTATATTACGTAAAATGGTACCTATTAGACGAGAATCTACTCCTGGTGTGGGAACGAAAAAAGTAATTATGCTTGTTGGACCTACAGGTGTTGGAAAAACAACATCAATTGCTAAACTTGCCGCAAGGTATTCTTTTTTAATGGAAAAGAAATATAAAGTTGGACTTGTAGTTCTTGATACATATCGTATTGGTGCAGTTGAACAGTTAATGCAGTATGCGAGAATGATGAAGCTAGGAATTGAGACTGTTGTTGACCCTCCTGAATTTTCAAATGCTTTGGAATCACTAAAGTATTGTGACTATATTTTGATAGATACTATGGGTTCAAGCCCTTATGATAAAGTAAAAATAGAAAAGATATATGAATGCTTAAATGCTAACAACACTGATTACAATGTAGATGTGGTGCTAGTTATGCCTAGTTCTATAAAATATGAAGATTTAAAAGTGACATATGATAATTTTTCAACGCTCGGCGTAGATACATTGATGTTTACAAAGTTGGATGAGACTATGGGGTTTGGAAATATTTTTTCACTAGCTTATGAGACAAAAAAGCCAATAAGTTACTTTTCAGTAGGACAGGAAGTACCTGAGGATTTAGTATGTGCAAGCAGTGATTTTCTTATAGAATGCCTTCTTAATGGATTTAACAGGAGTAAGGTATGATCGGCAATCAGGCGCAAAAGCTTGAAGAGCTTGTTGCATCAAGCTCACAAAAGAAAAAAGCTAAAAAAACGCGTTTTATAGCTGTCACAAGTGGTAAAGGGGGCGTAGGGAAAAGTACAATAAGTTCAAATCTTGCATACGCTTTATCACAGCAGGGCTTAAATGTCGGTATATTTGATGCAGATATCGGATTGGCTAATTTGGATGTTATGTTTAATGTGAAAATTAAGAAGAATATCTTACATGTACTCAAAGGCGAAGCAACTGTATCTGATATTTTAATTCCTATTACACGTAACCTTATCCTAATACCGGGTGAAAGCGGTGATGAAATATTGAAATATTCTGATGTGGCACTATTTGAAAGATTTATGCAAGAAGCGCAGGTACTGGATAAACTTGATGTGATGATAATTGATACAGGTGCAGGGATTGGTGAGCATATACAAATGTTTTTAAATGCTGCGGATGATGTCATAGTGGTAACTGTTCCGGATCCTGCCGCTATAACGGATGCTTATGCCACAATCAAAACAATAGCAACGCTTAGAGATGATGTATACATGATAATGAATCAAGTAAAGAGTGAAAAAGAAGCGCTTGGTGTTTTTGAGAAAATCAAAAAAGTTGCCCAAGCAAATATAGGCGAGGCACTCGATTTGCAATTGATTGGAAAGATTAATGCCGATGCAAAAGTCTCATCATCTGTAAAGCAACGCGCACTTTTTACAAACTTATATCCTGCATCCCAGTCGAGCAAAGATATAGACGCGATTGTAAATAAAATAGTTCAGAAGCTGGAACGAAATATGCTGGTTACATCCAATGAAAGTGGATTGTCCGGACTTTTTAAAAGATTAATGGACCATTTTTAAGTCTTAGGTGGGGTATACATGCTTGGTGAAAATTTTGTTTATTTTTTTACTGTTCAAGGGTTTTTTATAGGAATAGTCTTTGGTATACTGAAATCTTTTGATGCTGAAGGACTGTTGGTATACACATTTTTTATTACTATTTTCTTTTATCTTTTTTCACATGTAATCATTGCACTGTATTACAGAACTATAACAGGTAAAACCTATAAGTTTCCAAAAGATACACATGAAAGAGAATTGGATATTTTTGTTAAAGAGATAAATAAAAGAGAAAAATTAATAGACTCAGCATGTAAAATTACTGATATCGCCATTAAAATGAATTCTGAAGATATAGCCGGACAAAAGTTATGACAAAAAATGCATATGTAGAGGATCTGAAGCACAAAGAAGACGAACTGGCTATTCAGTATCTTCCCGCTGTAAAAGCTATGGCCTTTCGGCTCAAAGAACGACTTCCAAGCTCGGTTGACTTTAGTGATCTTTCTGCAATTGGTACAGAAGAACTTATAAAGTTGGCAAGACGATATGATGAAACACTTAATGACTCTTTTTGGGGTTATGCAAAAAAAAGAGTCTATGGCGCAATGCTTGATTACTTGAGAAGCTTAGACATTGTAAGTCGTGCCAGTCGCAAGCTTATAAAAGCTATAGACTATGCGGTTGCAGAGTATATGTTGACACACGATGAAGAACCCACTGATGAAGAACTTGCACAATTGTTGGATGAAAGTGTCGAAAAAATCCATGATGCGCGCATTGCTTCTAGTATTTATACGATGATGCCTCTTCATGATCAATTACAAGTTGGTGATGAAGGTGCAGCACTTGCCCAAATTGAAAAAGAGGAATTAATCAGTGTCATAAAAAAAGTTCTTTCTTCTTATAAAGAAAGAGAACAAATGATAATTCAGCTATACTACTTTGAAGAGTTGACTTTGAAAGAGATTAGCAGTATTTTAGATATAACTGAATCACGTATTTCACAAATTCATAAATCAGTGATTCAAAAAATCAAAGAGAGTATAGGAGCATAATATGGCAGATATACTATCACAAGAAGAAATTGATGCTCTTTTGGATGTTGTTGAAGATGAAGGTGATAATGTTTTAGAGAGTGATGAAGAGAACTTACTGCCTCAAAGGCAAGTCACTCTTTATGATTTTAAGCGTCCGAACAGAGTTTCGAAAGAGCAGCTTCGTGCATTTCGCGGTGTCCATGATAAAATGGCCAGAAGTTTGGCATCGCACATATCTTCTATCATGCGTTCTATCGTTGAAATACAGTTACATTCTGTTGATCAAATGACCTACGGTGAATTTTTGATGAGCCTTCCGAATCCTACAAGTTTTAATGTGTTTTCGGTAAAACCTCTTGAGGGAAGCGGTATTATAGAGATTAATCCTTCTATTGCCTTTCCGATGCTGGATCGTTTACTTGGCGGTAAAGGTGAACCTTTTGATGCAAGTCGTGAGTTTTCAGATATAGAACTGAGCCTGTTTGAAACAATTCTTAGAGTTATGATGAGTACACTAAAAGAAGCATGGGGACCGGTTATGGAAATATATCCGACGGTTGAATCAAAAGAGTCTTCTCCTAATGTTGTTCAGATTGTTGCACAAAATGAAATTGTTGTAATGGTTGTTATGGAAATTATAATCGGACACAGTTCGGGTATGATGAACATTTGTTATCCGGTTATCTCTTTAGAACCAATTTTGCCGAAACTGGCAAGCCGTGATCTGATGCTTAATGAAACAAGTTCTAAAAAAAGTAGAAATACAGAATTAAAAGTATTGCTTGGTGGTGCAAAAGTAAATGTTGAAGCCAATTTGGGTGAAGCAGATTTAAGCATGCATGATATACTTGAACTTAAAGTGGGTGATGTGATTAGACTTTCAAGCGCTGCAAATGATATTGTAACGGTTGCTGTAGATGGAAAAGAAAGGTTTCAGGGTGAAATAGGCTTACGTAGATTTCGAAAATCAATCAACATAACTGAAATAATTGAAACAGAAAAAGATACTGTTAAGCGTGCTTTAGAAAATCTAGAAAAACAAAGACATGAAAAAATTTCTGGTGTAAAAGATATAATACATGAAGACGAAGAAAAGCTTGCAAATGAAGATGAGGAGTAAAAATGAGTGACTTTATGAAACTATTTGAAGATGAAACAGTTGGTACTATTGAAGCACTTGTCGGGACTGCTCCAAGTTTAGAATTAAAGGAAGAACAGGAATTAAGCATAATTTCAAACATTGTACCACCGATTGTTCTAGTAAAAATAAAAGTGAGCGGTGATGTAGATGCAGATGCCATGGTTGCGTTGCCACCAAACCTTGCAGCTTCACTTTCAGATATGATGATGGGTGAAGAAGCAAGTGAGAGAGACGATGTCAGTGAGGATGACCTTGATGCAGCAAAAGAGATAGTATCAAACATTTTTGGAGCGATTAGTAATTCTCTTTCTGCCCAAAAAGAGTTGCCTGTTTTGTCTTTCAGTATTGACAGTATAGAACTGATAGGTGACAATGAAGAAGTGAGCCTTGAGGCATTTAGTAGAATGTATGTATATAAATTTAATTTAGAATCTATACACTCATTATTAATGTTTATTATTGATGAAAAGTTAAAAGATGCCTTATTCCCATCAGCAGCTGTAGAAGAAAGCTCAAGTGCAGGTCAAGATGCAAATACGCAAGGTTCACCTGCAAAAGCATCATCCAATTGTGAAGAAGATGTCACTTTGAGTGACGAAGAGATGAAGAACATTGCTTTGATCATGGATGTAAAACTGCCAGTTAGGGTTAGAATCGGTCAAAAGAAAATGTTATTAAAGGATGTGTTAAATATGGATATTGGCTCAGTAATAGAGTTGAATCAATTGGCAAATGATCCCTTAGAAATCTTAGTTGACAATAATGTAATAGCACAAGGTGAAGTAGTTATTGTAGATGGTAACTTTGGTATACAAGTGACGACTATTGGCACAAAGAAAGAAAGATTAACGCAGCTTAAGGGCTGATATGAAAGTTTGAGGAAATTATGAAAGAAAAAATTTTAGTAGGGATGAGTGGGGGTGTTGATTCGACTGTTACTTCATTATTATTAAAAGAGCAAGGGTATGACGTAGAAGGTTTATATATGAAACTTCATTCAAAACCAGGATACCATGAAATCCATCAGGCGCGTGCCCAAAAAGCAGCTGATTTTGTGGGCATCAAATTACATGTATTAGATTTACAAAAAACATTTAATGAAAAAGTTTTTCAACCATTTATAGATACTTATGCAGAAGGAAAAACACCAAACCCCTGTGCTTTATGTAATAGAAATCTTAAATTTGGAGAAATGATAAAATTTGCAGATGAAATTGGTGCACAGTATTTGGCAACAGGGCACTATATTAAAACAGACGGACAGTATTTGTATTCTGCAGATGATGATACAAAAGATCAAAGTTATTTTCTTTTCTATGTAAATAGAGAAATTCTTCCAAGGTTGAAATTTCCGTTGGGAGAGAGACATAAAAAAGATATAAAAGAATTGGCTGCATCTATAAAAGGACTAGAGTCTTTTTCATCACAAGCTGAATCAAGTGAAATTTGTTTTGTGGAAACAACATATACAGATTTGTTGAAAGATTATGTAAAAGTCGACGAGGTTGGCGAAGTATTAGATAAAGAAGGCAACGTTGTTGGTGAACATAAAGGTTATATGCATTATACAATTGGAAAACGTAAAGGTTTTACAGTAAAGGGAGCGCATGAGCCTCATTTTGTTTTGGCTATTGATCCCAAAAAAAATCA
Organism: Sulfurimonas sp.; assembly: GCA_024762705.1. Next base: position 765 of record JANTGW010000038.1, on the reverse strand, counting down.
AATTACAGTTGGAAAGAAAGAAGATTTGGCTTGCTATGATGTAAAGTTAAACAATCTGAATATGTTTGATAATAGAAAAGAGTTTGATACAACTGTAAAATTGCGATATAGAACGAAGGCAGTTGAATGTCATGTAAAAATTGAAGGCGATGTAGCATACTTGACACTTAAAGAGAGTGTATTTGGTGTTGCTGCAGGACAAGCTGCAGTTTTTTATGATGATGATAAGCTTATTGGTGGTGGCTGGATTATTGAATCCTAGCCATTATTAAGTCATAAAATGTAACAAAGAAAAAACTTCAAAAACTTCCAAAGAGCGCCACTGGATATTAAGCGCTTTCTAAGCAACACTCCCCTATAATTCCCATCCACAAACACAGAGACCTTAATTAAAAGGGCTAGAGGGACTTCGAGTTGAAGCCACTTGAAAGAGTTTGAGATCATTGAAAACTAAGCAAGTAAGAGTACTTTTTATCTGTAAAGATAGAGAGTATAAATACTTAGAAATAACTAATAAACAACAACCGTCTATTCTATTTTGAAATCCATAGCAATATGGTTTCCCAATAGTAATAGATACTATACTGTATATAAAGTTTAAGCACTTTATATATTTTTAACAAAACAAGGGAACCGCTTTTTAGATTTATCTAAAAATGTTTCTTTAGAAAGCCAATGATTTTTAAATCTTGGGCAAAGGTCAGTAATTCATTTAATGATCTTTTCATAATTAATTATGGAGAGTTTGATCCTGGCTCAGAATGA
>JANTGW010000037.1 GCA_024762705.1 Sulfurimonas sp. | reverse complement strand
AGGTAGATTATACTCAAAACTTTGTTATAAATAGCTTGGTTTAGATATTTATATGCTACAATAGCTAAAAATTAAGGAAAGAATTATGTGTCTATTTTGTAAAATCGTAAATAACGAAATACCTTCAAATATTGTCATGGAAAATGAAAATTTTTTAGCCTTTCATGACATCAACCCAAAAGCACCTGTCCATATTTTAGCAATACCAAAGTTACATGTAGACAGTTTTAATGAAGTGACAGGTGAAACAATGGCAGGAATGACGGAATTTATTCAAGAGTTGGCAAAAGAGGTAAAACTTGATAAAGAAGGATATAGAGTTATAACAAATGTCGGAGAAAATGGTGGGCAGGAAGTAAAACATTTACATTTTCATATCTTAGGTGGAACAAAACTTAAATGGGGTCATTTCAGTGATGCCGACCCAAAAGATTTTTTTTAGCTAGAGACAATCTCTAGCTAGGACAAGCCTCAATCTCGCCCATATCTATTTTACTCCCACCACCACTGATCATTTTTTCATTTTCACGAATTAAAGTTCCGTTATGAGTAATAGAATATGATATTTCCGTAGTATCTCTAATGGTATTTATAGTAGAGCAGTATGTCTCAACTGATGCCATAACCCATCTTGCAGCAGTAACATCATCAGCATCAGAATTAAAACTGTATGTTAAATGTAACTTAACAATTTTACGAGGATGATCTTCAGCACGCTCAGCATCACCATCTACTACTAAATCTGTAACTGTTTTTCCCTGATTTTTCGGTATTAAAATCAAATCTGTTGCACTACATGTAATAACACCTGCTAAAAAATACTCTACCGGTGAGATTACCGGGCAATCAATGATAAAACTGCTTTTTTCAGTCTTAGCCTCAAATTTCATATCTTCTTTATGAGATACACTTACTTTCATTTTTATTTCTCCTCTAAATATTTTTTAAAATAATCCAGCTGCTCTTTAGTTCTTTGTGTAGCAGTACCACCTTGTGATTTCCTTGCATTCATTGAGTTTTCCAATACAAGAAAATCAAGGACATCTTCATTGATCCTATCATCAATCTCTTTAAGATATTTCAACTCAATTTCACTCAAATCTATTCCGAGTTCTTCACTCTTGGCAACTGCCTTTCCGGTAATAAAATGCGCTTCACGAAATGGAATACTACATTTTTCAACCAAATAATCAGCTAAATCCGTTGCGGACAAATGCCCTACTTTACATGCAGAATTCATATTTTTTGGTTTCACCTGCATCGTTTTGATCGCTTCTCTTAGAATCTCTAAAGATATTTCAGCGGTCTCAACCGAATCAAAAACACCTTCTTTATCTTCTTGCGTGTCTTTATTGTATGCAAGAGGCAGTCCTTTCATGACAGTTAAAAGTCCAACCAGTGCACCATAAACACGTCCTGTCTTTCCACGAAGCAGTTCAGGAACGTCAGGATTTTTCTTTTGCGGCATAATTGAGCTTCCCGTAGAGTATTCATCACTAAGTTCAATAAATCCAAACTCATATGAAGACCAAAGTATCAACTCCTCACTTAAACGTGAAATATGCATCATCATTGTAGAAATATTAAACAGGATTTCCAACGCAAAGTCTCTGTCACTCACTGTATCTAAACAGTTCACACTCACACTGTCAAAACCTAAAAGTTCGGCACTATATTCTCTGTCTATATTATGTGGTGTTCCGGCTAATGCAGCACACCCAAGCGGTGAAATATTATTTCTTTCATAAGAACTCTCAAAGCGTTCTACATCACGTTTGAACATTGCCAGGTATGCACCAAGATGAAAACCAAAGTTAATAGGTTGAGCATGTTGTAGATGTGTCATTCCTGGTAAAAGCGTATCGGTATGTTTTTCTGCAACAACAACAATCTCTTTCATTAAGAACTTCAAAAGTTCAGCGATCTCACGATTTTTACGAAGTACATAACGGCGAAAATCTACTGCAACCTGATCATTTCTACTTCTTGCTGTGTGAAGTTTTTTTCCTGTATCACCAATAATTTGTGTTAAGCGTTTTTCAATAGCCATATGCAGGTCTTCATCGGAAATCTTCCAATCAAACTTCCCGGATTCTATTTCTTGTTTTACTTGAGCAAGTCCATCCTGAATCTGCTTAAGTTCATCTGTTGTTAAAATGCCTTGTTTAGCAAGCATTTGTGCATGTGCCAATGAGCCTTCGATATCTTCATGATAAAGTTTTCTGTCATACATAATTGAAGCATTAAACTGATCTAAAAGGCTTGAAGCAGATTCCGAAAAACGGCCTGACCACATTTTTTCCATAGTATTTCCTTGGTTTATTTCATAAATAGTATTAAAAAGTTTGATATTTTATCTAAAAAGAAGTGTTTTACAAAGAAGAAGAAACAAAATGAAGCATAAATGCTTCATTTTATTAAGTGTTTAGTTGCATGCAGGAACATTCCCACTGTCTTTTGCATATTCAACTAAAAACTGCTTAAGGTGTTTTGATTTTTTGGCATATTTTTTACTTTTAAAATATTTCCATGACTTTTTCGCTTTTTTACTTTTGAGATGGATTTCAGCAAGACCTTTCCCTTTCTTTTTCATAAGCTTTTTCCACTTCTTCATTTTGTATTGTGCTACAAAATTTTGCCCAGAATCATGACACTTCAAGCATTTTTTTATAAAAACCCTTTGTCCTTTGTAAATGGCAGCATCTGATGAAGACAGCGTAAAAATGGTCAAAAAGAGTACAAAAAATAATATTTTTTTCATATACTATTCCTATTTTAAATATGATATGCTGATATTACATTAGAAATTATTATATATTCCTTACACTGTCAAATTTCATCACAAAAAGCACAAAAATTCTATAATTGAAACTTATTAGAAAGCTTTTCATCTAAATCCCAAACTCCGATTTTCTTTAATTTTTGAATAACACTCTGGGTACAATCAACATCATCCGGCCATTCTCTTGTAAAATTGTCCAATGTATTTTTATTTGTGCCGTCTATACCAACCATTAAACCTGATATATAGATATCGCGAAGAGCATCAATGTTGTTTGTCACACGCCAAACCAACATATAAGGATTATGTATGTCATTTTTCTTTGCATCAACAAAGACAACGATTCGCATATGTGTACTTAATACAATCAAGTCATCAAAATACTCTTTTACATTTTTTGTTTTTTCTATACTGATTACAGTTATAGGGTTATTGGTTCGTCTCATAAATTGATGCAAGTCCACGACATCAGGCACCAACTCTTTTACTTTTGTTAAAAGTTCTGCATCACCTAACAACTGAGGGCCTTCGATATTGTTTGCCGCGGTTGCATCTACACCAAGTTTACCTCCGACAAGTGTTTCAGGAGAAGAGTGATCCAAAGCATCTAAAATCCCTTCTGTAATAAAAAGGGATTTTGGCGTAAATCTGTTTAACACATAGGTTGCAAAAGCTTCATAGTTTTCAAGTTTTGGTGCATTTTCATCAACAAAAATTGCATGTTTGACAAAACTCATCTGTCCCGCACCCCAAAAAGCATGCATAAACTGCTTTGCATGCCCTTTGTACAATGGCTGCATTTTAGCAAGTATCAAATTATGAAAACCTGCATTTTCAGGCATATTATAATCCAATAAATCCGGTGTAGTAGTTTTTAACAAAGGAAAAAATATTTTCCCTGTTGCCCAACCCATATATTTATCTTCCAAAGGAGGCTTGCCAACTACAGTTGCTAAGAAAGTTCTTTTCTTCTTCATCGTTATAGCTGAGACCTTCATCACCGGATATGGTTCTTCTAATGTATAATACCCGGTATGGTCACCAAAGGGACCTTCAATTTTTAAGTTATCAGGATCCACCCATCCTTCAATGACGTAATCTACATCTTTTGGTATATATAGAGGCGTGGTTAATGATTGTACAAGTTGCGCAGGAGTTTTAGTGATCAAACCATACATAAGAAGTTCATTAACGCCATACGGAAGAGGAGCTGTTGCACACCAAGTATAAAGAGGATTACCGCCGATCCCTATACTGACGGGCATTTTTTTACCTGCTTTTTGATACTGATCAAAAAAATGTGAAGAATCTTTATGTATCTGCCAATGCATACCCAAATGGTTTTTATCATGAACCTGCAGTCTATACATACCAAGATTGACCATCTCTCCATCAAGACTTTGTGTATATACCTGTCCCATCGTAATAAACGGACCGCCGTCTTGTTCCCAGGTCGTCAAAACCGGTAATTTGTGTAAGTCAATATCTTCATCCAAATATTTTACCTGCTGACATTCACCCTCCCCTTTAAGGCGTTTAGGAAAGATGTTCTTGAGTGAAAAAAGTTCACTTGCCATAGATATTTTTTCTTTAATACCTGAGGGTGGTTTCATATGAAGAAGTTTTGTTATCTCTTCTGCTACAGATTCAATACTGCGCCCAAAAAGCAGTTCACAGCGCTTGTAAGAACCAAAAACATTCATTAGTACCGATTCTTCAAACTTTTTGCCATTCTTGCTGTCAATAACATTTGTAAAAAGTAGCGCTTTGCCGCCTCCCTCTTTTTTCACTTCTGCATATGCTAAATGTGAAACTTCAAGGTAGATATCAAGCTCAGTATCAATTATTTTCAGTTCATCGTTTTTTTGTAAAAGATCTATAGTTTTTTGCATATATCCCACTCAAATATTTTTTCTGATTGTAGCATAAAAACCTGAGTGTATAAAAAAATTTGACTTTTATTTTTTATTCATAAACAACAGTAACAACGTAATCAGAAAAACGATTATAAATGCAAAAATATAAAACATCAGTATACTGTTTTGGTTTTTCTTAATTAGTTTATTAACTTTATCGCTTGATGTTGCAAGTAAATGCATTCCAACTACATTGTTGTTAACATCAAGAATATCCTTATAAGTAAACATGTATTTGTCAGTGAAATAATATTTATCAGCTTTGAGTTTTTTAAAGTCAACTTTTTTTGCCTCTTCGAGAAAGTCTTTATTAAAATACTTTGATGATACTTTATAGTTGTCAACATCCGGTGCATTTTGAAGATATCTTGCTATGTTTAAATATGCCTTATCCATAAGAAGCAGGTATTGGTTTCCATGCTTTTCAAACTGCTCTGGCACTTGATCGAACTGTTGTATAAACTCTATAGAACCGAGATATTTTCCGTTTTCTTCTATAGGCAACAATGTTCTTAATGTCAGCCCGATACGTCCTATTTCGAAGGCAAAAACAGACTCTTTCGTATCATGTACTTTTACTATTGTTTTTCTAAACCCGCTTAAATCATCACCGTATTTATCCAGTTTCCAGTGTCTTATGAAAGATTTTATATCAGCTGTGTGAATGTGTATCTTTAAATTCTGAATATTTGTTTTTTTCTTGTACTCATCAACCAGTTTGTTTAACTCTTTAATAGCTATATTTCTGTCATTCTTTTTCAATGACTCAACTATTTTTGGATTCTCTGAAATCGTTGTTAAAACTACAAAACCTATGTCTTCTGCATATCTTTCCTGGATCTTCAGTTCATTTAGAAGATCCGATGATACTTTTGCAATAGTATCTGTTCGAGCATTGTCCATACTGTTTTTTGCAAAAAAAGCCAATGCAGCACTCACTACTATAAATATACCGATGATAAGGGTGTTCTTAAATCTCATTATTATTTTCCCAATATTAAATTTGACAAATAATAACTTCTAAGTGTAAAATAAGTGTAAAGCTAGACTGCAGATTTACAGTCTTTGCGGCATTTCGTCTTTAAAGGCAGTTTTCTCGGCATTTTTCAGCAATTCCAATGCCCCGTTTTGAATCATTTTTTTCGCAAGTTCTTTACCTAAATTTGTACTTGATTCTATATTTCTAACAACTTTATCCTGCATAATATTTGTTCCATCTGCAAAACCGAGCATTACTCTAAAAATGACATTATCGTTTTCTATAACAGCATTACATGCAACAGGTGCAGAACATCCCGCACCAATAGCCGATATAAAATCTCTCTCAATCTGTGTACACATAAAGGTATTTTCATCATTGAGGCTTTGCGCTATTTCTCTTACTTTTTCGTTGCCTGAAACAATTTCTATACCAAGAGCGGCCTGCCCCATAGGCGGTATCATCATATCAAGTGAGAGTTTTTCTGTATATGGTATATTTTTAAGCAGGTCAAGTCTGTTAAGTCCTATCCATGCCAATATTATGGCATCATACTGCCCTTCTTTAAGCTTTCTTAAACGCGTATTGACATTTCCCCGTAAGTCTTTTACTTTTAAATCAGGTCGTTTTTGTAAAAGCTGCATTCTTCGTCTCAAACTTGTAGTTCCCACTACTGCACCCTGAGGTAAATCCTCAAGTGTTGCATAGGTATGTGATAAAAAAACATCACTCTGATCTTGTCTTTGTGTTACCGCCGCAAGCTCCAAGCCCTCAGGAATATATGTCGGTACATCTTTTAGACTGTGAACAGCAAGCTCTGCATTACCTGCAAGCATTTCATCTTCAAGTTCTTTTGTAAAATGCCCTTTCCCACCGATGAGAGCCAGTGGTTTGTCTAACACTTTATCTCCATTACTGACAATCTTATTAAGAACAACTTCTATATCGGGGTAGCTTTCCTCAATTCTTTGTTTTACATGATATGCTTGCCAAAGTGCCAAATCCGATACACGCGTTGCTATGGTGAGTTTTTGCATTATTTAACTTTCAAGTATTTTTTCTTTGTATGGTCAATAGTTCCATCAAGATAAACAGTCGGCGTACCGCCGACCATAAGATCATTTGCTATCAATCTGTCATGATTAAACTGTTTAATTACACTTTGTTTGTTAATATCTTCAGGTGTAATGTTTGTACCCACTGCTTTGTTAAAAGCCGCAAGAATTTTTTTGATATCTTTTTCTCTTGGGTTAATTTCTACATTATAAAGTTTCAAGACAACATCTTTCACACCTTTTTCTTCCGCTGCAATTGCAGCCTTGACCAATGCTACTGAAGCCGGATGTATTCTTTGTAATGGAAAGTGATAATAATAAACTGCAAATTTTTGAGGATCTTTTTTCATGTCTTTAATAGCCCCGGGTACAAAACCTCTACAAAATGGGCAAAGCGGATCTGAAAAAAATATCACTTTATGTTTGGCATCAGCATTTCCATAAATCAAGTTCTCTTTTGTATAATGAGCTTCTTTTACTTTTGGTTTGACTCTCTCAGCAAGATTCTCACCTGTATCTATGTCTGTCAGATCTTTTGTTATCATCTTACCGTTTGAGAACCAAATCATTTTCTGGTTAATAAGCTCTTTTGGTCTGTCTTTTAAAACAGCTTTTACTTTTACAATATAAGCATTCCATTTTGGCAGCTGTTTTAACGGAGTGATGTCTTCAACTTTTACATCTACTGATTTTAAACGAGGGTTTTCGCTAAACTTATCCTGCAAGAACTCTTCTATTTTTTCACTTACTGTACCGGCATATACAAAACTACTTAAGAGTAGTGTTGTGCTCAATAATTTCAACATCAATGACATCTGCATCCTTTGTTATATTGTTTTGATCTTCAAAAGAAGAATTACATTTTCCTGATTTTACATTATAACGGTTAACAATCATACTCGTAAAAACTCCAAACTGCATTAAAATACCCAATATATCTGTCAAAAAACCTGGAACTATCAGTAAGATCGCTCCAATAAGAGTGAAAAGATTTAATTTTTGAAACTGTTCGAGGTCTATACAGTTGTATGAAACCGCTGTCATGTTTTCAATTAAATTTTTTCTGAAATTCACTAAAATAGAAATGCCTATAAATGCAGTTGCGAGTATTTCTAAAAATGTAGCAAGTCCCCCTATGGCAGAAGAAATCTGAACAGAAACAAGTACTTCTAAAAAAAGATAAACTAGAAAATAAATCATCTAAACCAGTTCCATAATTTTGTCAAATATTTCTTCACTTTTTATATCTATTTTTTCCTGTGTTGCTCTGCTAAAAATTTGAACATGACCATTTTCAAGCTCTTTTCC